>JBDRQZ010000155.1:0-5276 GCA_043826025.1 bacterium
CACGAATTGGGACATTTCGTCGCCGATGTTGCTGGCCCGCGAACAGCGCGTAACGTTAAGACTCTCATTTAGAGTGTATTAGACACCAGCCAGCAACCTCGCTGGAACCCCGTTCGGCACTCCATTCCTTTCGGATGCCGATTATTGTCACCAAAGGGAGGTTACGGTGCGTACGAAGCCACTTGTCGTCGACAAATTGCTCCAAAAAAAATCCTTGACATCGGTGTTTTACGCGGTATTTCTCAGCACTCCCTTGGGAGTCAGTTATTTGGCTTGGTCGCCTGCAAGTTCTGCGACGGAGCGCAGATAGCGTGGAAGGGAATCACCTCACAGGATGTAGAGGGGTTGCGGATGAAATGCAATCTGGAAGAGGTCGGTACTGGGGCAATGGCCTCGTTGTTTCACTCGCGACGAAACGCTCACCGTTACAGAAAAACGCACGGCCGGCGACCCAACAGTCGCCGGCCGTTTTGAATTGGGCGCAGCTAGCTTGGCATCGCGAGAGCTTGTATTTGTGGTTCTCACCGGAGGAGGTGTCGCTTATTGAAAACTGTTAGCAAAATGTCTATGGTTGGATACCACTCAAGGGAGGAGCAATGGACCTAATATCAAGGGTTCTCGCGATAGCGCTGTTGCTGCTGATGTTCTCGGCGGCCGCGGCCCAAGAGAATCAAACACCGGATACGCTGTTTTTCGACCCGGTCAAGATTTGGTACCCCGGACAGCCGGGCAACGGCGCGATGCGGGCGGATTTGCAGTGGCTTACGACCGATTCTTCGGGAGCGTTGATGCTTATGCTTCTGGATATTGACTGGACCGGCCAGATTCACTGTGATTCGTTTGCCGCAGATTATGCAAACTCTGAAGTCATGACAATCACTGCGACAATCGACAACGAGAACGACAGAGTCAGCATACGCCGAGCCATTCATGAAGGAGTACAACTAGATCGTCCGGCGGTTTATGAGCTAGGTAAGTTATTTTTCACGATTCAGGACACTGGTGTCGTTCAACTCACTAGTCAGTATGGCCCGGGATTCACCATGCCACCGGCAATGTACTGGTGGGGCCACTGGGTGCCAGACGCATACTATATCTCCAACCCGGGAGATGTAAACAATGACGGAACTGCCGGCAACATCACGGACGCGGTTGCAACGATCGGCTACATATTTGGCACGTATCCTGACTATCCGGTACCGTTCGCCGATGTGAATGGCGATTGTCTGACCAATGTTACCGATGTGGTGTCCCTAATCGATTACATTTTCGGCGCGAAGAGAAGTCCCGCGCCGGGATGTGAGTTCTAATTCGCAGCGAAGCATAGAGTAGAGAAAAAGAGTCAAGTCTTCTGGGTTCACATCTACCGTAATTCTGTAAGGGGAGGAGTCCTCCGCTTCGAAATGCTTGGCGAGTTTGCGGCTAAGAGCGTCAATGTGATACCCGGCGTTTTTGGAAGTCAATTCTCTCAGTTTCTGCTGAGGAAGCTGGTCTCAGCCGAGAGCGCTCACTCACCCTTTGAGCGCTGGAAAGGTGATGACATCCTCCTGTGTGGCTTCCAAAAGTGGCAACACTCTCGTGCGCTCGGTGGTGTCAGCGACATTGTACGACGATTACTCGAAGCCACTTTCAGCTTTAGCGCTGTACGCTTCGTCCGCGCACCCTGGGATGACGGTCCGCCTTTGATTCAGCAAGTCTGGATGCGATGCCCACCTCGTCATGACTCATGGGAAAGTGACGCAGGAGACTCCGATTCCTCTGACGCAAGCCTACGCTTTGGAGAGCCCGACGAGATCACAAGGTTCCTCGATTCCAATCGATACGTTTGGAGAGAGCCTGTTTCACAGATCTTGAGGGTGTTGCCGCGGCATTGGGTACCGTTTCCGCCGCCGTTTGCTGGTTACTTTTCGTACGGCTGGGAGTATATGAACACTGATCATCCTAGTGTGCAGCTGTTGGCTCACGTTGTAGATACAGTTGTGCAACGCATAAGAGACGCAACGTTGTCAGGGGCCAAGTTGGGCGCCGTCACGGACGCTTTTAGTGCGTTGCCTGAATCGAGATACGAATCCTGGTCCACTGAGTCAGTATACAAGGCGCTCAAACGGGTGTGGGATACAGTCAGCACGTTGGGCTTGTGTGATGCCGGATCTCTGGAGTCCTTTGTGCCCGAATCATCCGGATTTGTGCCTGGCACTGGAGGCCTCAAATATGATGGGCTCCAAGATCGTATACATGCTCAAGAATCGTGGTGTGATTTTGGGGACAATCTGTGTGCACAGTAGGCCTCGGGATTCTCTCCCAGTGTCCAAGCAGCAAGCTCACAGGTTCATCCGGTGGAAATAGTCTTTGGTGGCGCGGTAGACTTTGGGGGAGAGAAGAAGTGCGCCGGTCAGTGTCGGGATCGACATCAGGGCAAACGAAGTGTCGAGCATGTTGATGATCGTATCCTGCGACCAGAGTGCTGCCGGGATCAGCGAGAGCACATAGACATAGACATAGTAGCCGCCGAAACGCGAACCGGCCAGGTACTTGGCGCATTTGACGCTGTAATAAGAATAGGACATCATCGTCGAGACCGAAAAAAGCACCACGATAGCCGCCAGCAGATAGCCACCGATACCGGGTAGTGCGGCATCGAAAGCATTGGCGGTTGTAACTACCGCCACCTCCTCGGAGATATCAAGCCCGCCGGTGAGCGGCACCACTCCGCTGACAAACAGCACCAGCGCAGTCATGGTGCAGATGATATGAGTATCGAAGAATGGTCCCAGCATCGCGATCAAACCCTCGCGCACCGGCTCTTTGGTTTTGGCGGCGCCATGTGCCATCGGCGCCGTACCGAGACCGGCCTCGTTGGAAAAGGCCGCCCGTCGCACCCCCATAACCAGAACTTCGCGCATCGCCAGACCGGCCGCGCCGCCGCCGAGAGCTTTGATCCCAAACGCCGACTTGACGATTGCCGCAAAAACCGCAGGGATCATGCCGATATTGTTCAGGATCACCCAGGCGGCGGAGACAAAGAAGAGAATGAACATGCCGGGGACGATCTTGCTGGTGACCTGCCCTACCCGTTTGATCCCGCCGATAATCACGATTCCGACCAGAAAAGCGCCGACAATCCCGGTGAGCCAGCGACTCACCTGCCACTGGGTGTCCATCAGGCCGGCCAGCTGGTTCATTTGGAAGAGGGTCAGGCAGCCGATCATGCCGCAGACTGCGAACATGATCGCCAGCGGTTTGGCCCAGCGGCCGAGCCCGACCTCGAGGTAGTACATCGGCCCACCCTGCTCGACCCCCTTTTCATCCTTCTTGCGGTACATGACGGCGAGCGTGCAGGTGAAAAACTTGGTGGCCATACCAACTAGACCGGCAACCCACATCCAGAAGATCGCGCCGGGACCACCCATCGCCACTGCCAGGGCCACGCCGGCGATATTGCCCATGCCGATAGTCGCCGAGAGGGCCGAAGTCAGTGCCTGGAAGTGGCTTATTTCGCCGGGATCATCTTTTTTGTCATATTTGCCACGCAGGATCGCGAGGGCGTGGCGCACGCCGCGGAATGGCAGGAATCTGCTGAGGATGGTGAAATAGATGCCGGAACCAACCAGCAGAATTACGAGCGGCAGACCCCAGACGACATCAACCGCTCCGGCCCAGAATGCATCGAAATAGTTAAATGCTCTGCTCAGCAAGTCCATCTATAATAAAAGAGCTCCAGGTTTGGGAAATCTCTCAGATCGTAACAACCAAAAAAAAGATAGAGCGCATTATTCTGGGGACAAGTTAAATCCCACGCGGACCTGACAATCGGGTGTTCGCAGCTTCACTTATCTTCTTACGAATTAGGGAATTACAGGATCGGCGCGGGCTGCAGCGAGGCAACTCCGGGCAAGTAGGCAGCGCTTTGCCGGCGCCAGCGGAAGAAGCAATTGTTGTCGCCAGAATCAGTGGGAAGCGGGGCAGCATCGCCGGAGTTTGACTCGAGGATGCATCTGCTTGCAGTTCAGCGAGTAAAACCGCGCAAAAAGCAATATCCGTAACCGAAAAAACGCTTGACACTTCCTTAAATTTACTATATTTATAGCAAGCGGTTAGTCAGCGGTCTTACCGTAGTTACCGCATAGAAGAGCAATTACAGCAGTACTACACATTCGATTTGCTTGGGCAAATGTCTAAACAATTTATGCGTCCGAAAGAAACCTCAAACTTCATGGGAGGAAGTGCCTATGGTATGTAAGGACTGATTAGTATCGCAACTAATTGAGTCTCGAAACGGGTAAAAGGCTAAACCTTTAACGAAAGGTGAGTAAATGATTCGAGGAAAAAAGACTTTAACTGTGCTCCTTTCCATCTTGCTGTGTCTCAGCCTGGTGGCGATCGCGTTAGCCAAGCAGAATGCAATAAGAACTGTTACTGAGCTCTCGCCGAATGCTACCGGGGATCCTAACTGGGATCTCAAGCAAGAGATGATGGGCGAGCATCAGGATGGTTATGTACCGTTGGTAGTTGGCAACGAGTTCATTCCGCCGACTCCGACGAACGATGAGCTGCTCCGTGCAGCGGCTGCCAGCTTCTCCAACGTGACCAGTCTGCCGGCCGGCTCCGCGCCGATCCTGCGTTCTTGTCCGGTGGAGTGTCCCGGCGGGGCGACCGATGACGGCGAAGCCTGCGGTGAAGATGAAAATGGCGGCTGCAACATGTCGCCGAACACCTTCTTCCCGATTTCCTGTGGCGAAACCGTCTGCGGCTCGATCTGGGCCGACGGTGGCTCGCGTGACACCGACTGGTATGAGTTGGTGCTTACCGAGGCCAACCTGGTTGAGTGGTATTGCGAGGCTGAGTTTGACGCTGTGATCGGCTTTGTCGACACTTCCGACTGCGGCCTGGCCGCAGCGCTCGACCCCTACGCCACTTTCTATGCATGCGAAACCGGCTCAGTCAGCCGCGTTGCCGGTCCCGGCACCTACTGGCTGTTTGTCAGCCATCAGACCTACTATGACGTCCCCTGTGGCGGCGACAACGACTTCTTCGCCACGGTGACTTGCACTCCTCTGACTGAGGGTGCCTGCTGCGATCCGGCTACCGGCGATTGCACCGGTCCGGTGGAAGAGGCCGACTGTCTTGCGATGTATGGTGGCACTGGTGTGTGGCACGCAGGCGTATCCTGCGACCCGAATCCGTGCCCGCCGCCGGCTGGTCCCGGCGACTCCTGCGATGAGCCGTTGACCTTCACGATTCCGGCTGATCTGCCGTACGAGAGCAAGAACAACTAC
>JBDRQZ010000156.1:0-6852 GCA_043826025.1 bacterium
CCATGCACCGCCGGTCGCCGCGCCTGTGTCAACTCACTACCCGTGATTAGTAGATCGTCACCATCAATGCGAGCGTCTCCCCCAAACGCAATGACAATGTCCGCAATCCCCTGCAGGCGATCCGACTCCTTGACCCGCAACTCCGAGAGTCCCGCAAAACGCGATTCCCCTTCGGCAAACAGCGCCGCAACTGCGAGAATCGGCACCTCATCAATGAAGGTCGCAACATTCATACCGGTTGTATCAATGGCGCTGAGCGTTGAACTTCTCACGATCAGATCACCAACCGGCTCACCACATATCTCATGTCGATTTTCGACATTGAACTGCGCGCCCATGAGTTTCAAGATGTCTAGCACACCACAGCGGGTGGGATTTAATCCGACACCTTTGATCGTTACTTCGCTCCTGGGTGCGAGCAAGGCTGCGACGATGTAGAATGCCGCAGTCGAAATGTCACCCGGAACCGTGTAGTCAAAAGGCTGTAGTATAGCACCGGGACTGAGTCTGACTCGCGTACCCTCGATTTCGAAGTCGACACCCTGCGCGACTAAGAACCGTTCGGTGTGGTCGCGTGACTTGGTCGGCTCATCATAGACAGTCTCGCCGTCAGCGTGTAGCGCCGCCAGCAGTACTGCTGATTTGACCTGGGCTGAAGCAACCGGTGAACTATACGTTGTGCCATGCAGCGGCCGGCCGTTGATTGTAACCGGTGGGTGATCACCAGCACCACTCGCTTCAATCTGCGCACCCATCAGTCGCAACGGCTCGATCACCCGCATTACCGGACGACGGTTGAGTGAATCGTCGCCCGACAGGGTGCATTGAACGCCGCTACCCGCCAGAACCCCCATCATCAATCGCAGAGTCGTGCCTGAGTTGCCGCAATAGAGCGAGTTGGTGAGTGTCCTCAGTTTGCGGTGACCGCGGCCGGCGAGAGTCAACTTGTTCCCCTTTACCGCGACCTCGGCTCCCAACTGCTGCAACACACTGATGGTGCTTGAGACATCCGCGCCCTCTGACAGATTGCCTATCTTTGACCTGCCCTCAGCGAGCGCCGCGAACATCAGCGCGCGGTGTGAGAGCGACTTATCGCCGGGAAGAGTGATTTCACCTTTGAGTGCCATCTGCTTTGCTTGCGATTTAGCTACTTTTCCAAATCGAATATCTGACGGAAGGCTTTTTGGTCGGCGGTGTCAAGCGCTTCCTGCGCCGACCTTAGTTTCTCGAGCAGAGTCGCCAGCGAGTTGGAGAGATTGGCGCGGTTGTACCAGAGCATCTGAAACACCATCTCCGGATCGGAGGCGGCAATTCGGGTAGCGCCGTAGAAACTGGGGCAGACAAAGTCGGTCTTATCGGCGCCGGCTTCGCCCAGACGGTCATAGACATGCCGCAGACAATAGGCAAAGAGATGGGGCAGGTTGCTGGTGGTCGCAAAGATCGCGTCATGCGCCGCCGTGGTGACCGGGATCGGGACTGCATCGATACCGCGCAGCAGAGTCAGCAGCAGTTTGATCGGGGCACTTTGCTCACCGTTTGGACTCGTGTAGAAATAGTTGGCCCCGGCGAAGAGGTTGCCATCCCAAGCGGCGCTGCCGCGCTTCTCGGTCCCGGCCAGGGGATGCGCACCGACAAAGTTCTGCAAGCCGCTGTCGTCTGCACGAGTCACAATCTCATGCTTGAGCGAGCCGGTATCAGTCACGAGCAATTTGCTTTTCAGGAGCCCGGCGTGCTCTTGCAGCAGCTCAAGGATACCTGCAATCGGGGTCGCGAGGATCACCACCTCCGACAGCTCTATCAGTTCGGCGCTGTCTCCGGCGGAATGGTCGATCACCCCGGTGCGGAGCGCCTCCTGCTGCAGATCCCGGTCGAAGTCGAAACCGCTGACCAGTAGGCCCAGATTGCGAAGTTTGATCGCCTTGGCCAGCGAGCCACCAATCTGACCGAGGCCGATAACTCCGAACCTGACCGCCGCGAGAGAACTCATGCAGTTCTGCCAACTGCCGCCGCGACAGCAGCAATCTGCTTCATCAGATCGGCGAACTGTTTGAGGTAAAGCGACTGTTTACCATCGCAACGCGCGGTATCTGGGGTCGGATGAATTTCCATAATGAGACCATCGGCGCCCGCCGCAATTGCCGCCAGCGCCACCGGGCCGATCAGATCGCGGATCCCGACCGCATGCGAGGGATCGACAATCACCGGCAGATGGGTCAGCGAGTTGAGCACCGGTACTGCCGAGATATCACAAGTGTTGCGCGTGAACGTCTCGAAGGTGCGGATTCCGCGTTCGCAGAGGATGACATTGTTATTACCATTGGCGAGCAGGTACTCAGCCGACATCAGGAGTTCCTCGATGGTCGACCACATGCCGCGCTTGAGCAGAACCGGTTTCGGCTGCTGCCCCAGACGCTCGAGCATCGCGTAGTTTTGCATATTGCGGGTCCCGACCTGAACGATATCGGCGTATTCACTGACCACGTCGACATCATCCTGCGAGAGACATTCCGTCACAATCGGCAATCCGACTTCCTCACGCACCCGCGCCAGAATTTCGAGGCCCTTTCGGCCGAGCCCCTGGAACGCATAGGGTGAGGTGCGCGGTTTGAACGCACCGCCGCGCAGCGCCTTGGCGCCGGCAGCTTTCGCCGCTACCGCGGCGTCTCTGACCTGCTCATAACTCTCCACCGCGCAGGGACCGGCAATCACAACCACACTGTTGCCACCGATGGCGGCGCCGTTGCCGTTGAGACTGACAATCGACCTTCCCGCCTTGAACTGCTTGGAAGCCAGCTTGTACGGCTTGAGAATCGGAATCACATCTTCGACCCCATCAACCGCCAGCAGTTGATCCTTGGGAATCAGACGGTCGTCGCCAATCGCGCCGATAATCGTTTTCTCTTCACCTTCGGAGACATGCGGCTTGAGCCCTAGCCCCTCGATCTGTTTGATCACCGAGGCGATTTGTTTGGTGGTGGCACCTTGTTTCATTATCACTATCATCATTACTGATCTCCTGCCAAATCCGGGCGCAACTTTGCCGCCTCGCCCAGATAAACGTGCTCTATTTCAGTTTGCTGTTTTTCTGTTTCCCAGAGGATCAAGACCCGAATCAGACTCTGCATCGCCGTCGGCACGGCGATTTCGACGGAACAGATCACCGGCACATGGGTGAATCCGTTTTCGCGCACGGCATAGGCCGGGAATTCGGCGGTAACATCGGGAGTGGTGGTCATGAAGATCGATGCGATCATCTCCGGTTCCATCTCGTTTCGCGCAATCATCTCCCGCAGCAACTCCGAAGCCGCCTCAAGGATTGCTTCACGCGTGTTCGCTTTGACCTGAACCGCGCCTCGTACGCCTCGAATCATCTTGCTTCTCCCAGTGCTTTGCGGACCTGACTTAGAAATCCACTGACCCGTTTGATGCCATTACCCCCGGCGGCGCCATCGATCAGATTGATCAAGGCGCTGCCGATGATTACGCCATCGACCTGCCGCGACATCCGTGCGGCCATCTGCGGCGAGGAAACTCCGAACCCGACGCAAACCGGGATATCTGAAGTCTCGCGGATCGCCTTCACTGTCGCGCCGAGATTGCGACTCACCTGATTGCGCATGCCGGTGGTGCCGGAGACGCTGACCAGATAGACGAAGCCGCTCGACACGCGCGTGATCTGCGCGACGCGCTTCGCTGCCGTGGTTGGTGTCACCAGATTGATGTAGTCCATATTATGTTGCGTAGCGAGTCGCCGTAACTCTCTGCTCTCCTCGATAATCATGTCGGGAACGATAAGTCCCGCGGCTCCGGCCTTGGTGGCGTGACGGATGAATTGACCATAGCCATGCCGCCGAATCAGGTTAGCATAGCACATGATGACCAGCGGCACCTGATGTCGCGCCGTCAGCTCAGCGATCAGTTCGAAACCGCGTTTCAGGGTAAAGCCCTTATCGATCGCTTGTTTTGAAGCGACCTGAATAACCGGACCATCGGCGAGCGGATCGGAATGCGGGAACCCGATCTCAATCACGTCGGCGCCGGCCTCGACAAAGGCATCCACATACCTGACAAAGCGCTGCTGATCGGGATAGCCGCAGGTTAAAAATGGCATCAGCGCTTTGGCGCCTGATCCACGCAGCCGGGCAAAGGTCTCATTTAGTTTCTTGTTCATACTCTCGCACACTTTGCAGGTCCTTGTCACCGCGTCCCGACAGATTGACGACGATTGTCTGGTCAGCCGCCAGTTGCGGCGCGAGTCGTCTGGCGTAGGCCAGCGCGAAGCTCGACTCAAGCGCCGGGATGATGCCTTCATAGCGGGCCAGTTCCTTGAAAGCTGCCACCGCCTGCTTGTCAGTGGCAGTGACGTAAGACACCCGGCCGGAATCTTTCAGGAAGGAGTGTTCCGGTCCGACCCCGGGATAGTCGAGCCCGGCGCTGATGGTCTCGGTCGGCAGAATCTGGCCGTTGGCATCCTGCAGAATATAGGTCAGCGCACCGTGCAGAATTCCGGCAGAGCCCTTGGTCAACGGGGCGGAATGTTCGCCGACCACCAGCCGTTTGCCGGCCGACTCCACGCCGATCAACTTAATCCCATTGCTCTTGATAAAGGGCGCAAAGATGCCAATCGCATTGGAGCCGCCCCCAACGCAGGCAACAATGTGATCCGGCTTGCCGCCATTTCGTCTTCTCATCTGCGTCATCACTTCACGACCGATCACTGTCTGGAAGTACTTGACGATCAGCGGGTAGGGATGCGGCCCCACGACCGAGCCGATGACATAATGGCTTTCCTCGACGTTAGTGACCCAGTCGCGGATCGCCTCGGTAATTGCCTCCTTCAGAGTCCCCAGACCGGTCGCGACCGGGCGCAATTCCGCCCCCAGGTAGCTCATCCGCTGGACATTGGGCGCCTGGCGGATGATGTCGGTGCTGCCCATGTAGACCACGCACTTGAGCCCCAGCGCGGCACAGGCGGCCGCGGTGGCGACGCCATGCTGCCCGGCGCCGGTCTCGGCGACGATGCGTCGCTTACCGATCCGTTTGGCCAGCAGAATCTGTCCAATCGTGTTGTTGATCTTGTGCGCGCCGGTGTGGGCCAGGTCTTCACGTTTCAGGAGTATCTGCGCGCCACCCCAGCGCTCGCTCAGGTTCGTCGCCGGGTAAAGCGGTGTGGGTCGTCCGGCAAAGTCGCGCAACAGGCGCTTGAATTCGTCGCGAAATTGCCGGTCACGTTTTGCATCATTGAAGGCGCGCTCCAACTGCTCCAGCGCGGCCACCAACGTCTCGGGCACAAAGCGGCCGCCATACTCGCCATAGTAGCCTTTTTGACTATTTCGAGGCATCTCTTACCCTTTGGATAAACTCTCTGACCAACTGCTCATCCTTGACACCCGGTTCGCTCTCTGTGCCGCGCGCCACATCGACTGCGTAGGGCTGATATGCCCGCACAACTTCACCGACATTGTCCACCGTGAGATTGCCGGCAAGTATGACTTTCTCCTGCAACGCGCCATCGAGATCACCCAGCAAGCGCGACATCGCTTCATTGCCGGATTTCTTGAAATCCGCCAGCAGCAGGCCGTTCGTCGGGCTGAGCGACTTCGTTTCAGCGTCGACCCAGACGGCGTCGATCCAGCCACATGTCGGCAGCGGGCGTTCGGTCTTATCGACAGCGAAGTAAACCTGATAGTAGTTTAACCGCACACCGGCCAGATGCGCGTACTGGCGCAGGTCTGCTTCATTCGCAAACACTCCCACATGTGTCGCCCGATCGCCGACCGCGGTGACGATCTCTGCGAGAGTCTCATAACCAATCCGACGCGGCGAATCGCTCAAGACATAGCCGAGAAAGTCAGCGCCGGCATCCACAGCCAGCAACGCATCCGCAACCGAAGTGATGCCGCAGATCTTAGTCTTCGTCATAACCCAACAACTCTCTGATTTTCAGGTGTCGATCCTCGGCGCGCATAATCGCGCTGCCGATCAGGAAAGCATCAGCACCGGCGCGGCGCAGCCGCAGAACATCTTCACGGGAACTAATTCCGCTTTCAGCGACTCTCAGGCGATCTGACGGAATCAGCGAGAGCAGATGCTCGCCCACGCCGAGATCGATTTCGAGGGTGGCGAGATTGCGGTTGTTGACTCCGATGATATCGTCATTGGCCGCAAGGGCTTGCTCAAGCTCGGCCTCATGGTGGATTTCAACCAGAGCAGCAACCTCAATCTCGCGGCAATAGTGGATGTACTCAGCGAGTTGCTCTGTGGTGAGTAGCGACACAATCAGGAGTACCGCATCGGCGCCATGCGCGCGCGCTTCGGCGATTTGCAGTTCATCGATGATAAAGTCCTTGCGCAGCACCGGGATCTGAACCGCCTGACGCACCGCATGGAGGTCGGACAATGAACCGGCGAAGTAGTCAGGCTCGGTCAGGACGCTAATACAGCTTGCGCCCTCATGCTGGTAGAGCTGACCCAACTGGGTTACGTCTATCTCAAGCGGTCGGTCGCCATTAGAGGGGGAACGTCGTTTGATCTCGAAGATGAAATCGGGATCGAGCCGCGAGAGCGCCGCTTTGAAGTTTCGCACCGGCGGCGCGTCAAGGAGGCGGCTCTCGATCTCGGCCCGCCACTGCGCCCGTGAGCGCGAGATGACCCGCTCTTTTACTTTGGCGGCAATCTGCTCAAGCATCAGATTCTCTCATTCGAGTAATCAACATAGTTGGTGAAGAGCTTCTCAACTGTTCCACTCTGTAGTGCTTCTCGTGCCGCTTCATATCCGTTCTCAATCTTCTCGCTCCGGCCCGCAATCGTCAGACCATAGGCCGCATTCAAGGCCACTACCTGCAGGACAGC
>JBDRQZ010000157.1:0-2343 GCA_043826025.1 bacterium
TGAAGCGCGGGATCGCCAGGGCCGCGAGCACTCCGATGATCACCACCACCAGCATCAACTCGATCAGCGTGATGCCGCGACTGGAGTGTCTGATGCGTCTGAGCATGTTCATCTCCTTCTAAGTAAAGGCAAGTAAATCGCAGTTTCATTCTTTGCGGGCAGAGCCGCCCGGGTGAAGTTCCTTCGTCTCGAATGCGGCCAACACGTTCATTGACCGATCCAGACGGGTAAGTACGACCTCAGTAGCGCAAATTGAGTGCCGACCCGAAGTGGTACGATCGCCGGTTTAAGTTGTTGCCCGGCAAGCAGGCTGGCTTTTCGTGCGGGTGCAGGTGGATGCACAGGGGTGCAAAACGCTGTAGCCCACCTCAGGTTTGCGTGAAGCGCAAACCGCCAGGTGGGTTCTTTTTGAGAAACATCTGTGGCAGGTAGGGGAGGAACCCACCTGGCGCGTCACACGTTGCGTTCCGCGGAGGTGGGCTACCAGCTTGGGGGTTTTAGCGCGGACTCTTTTTTTGTGCCTGCGATCTTCGTCGGTCCGAACCCCTGGTCCCCCCTCGACCCGATCGAGGGCTGCGCCCGCATTAGGGCCGACTTTCCTCTTGCCTGAACCAGATTCCAGGCTATCTTAGCACTGAGGACAAATAGTACCAGATTATTGTCCCGGGCACTTAAACAGCCGACTAGACGGGAGGAAGGTCAGATGAGGTCGCCACGCCATTCACTCATTTTGGTGGTCGCGTGCTGGCTAGGAGTAGCAGCTAGCCTGCTGGCTGCTGAGTTTTCCTTTGTCAATGACTTTGAAGCAGTCGAATGGGAAGATGAGTGGGAGTGGATAAGTTACCCCGGGATTGTCATAGACGACTACAATCGCGTGACGCTGTTCTGGAACTCCAGGATTCCCAATCCGCTCTACTCTCCATACAATCAAATATACTATCGTCGCTTGGACGCCAGTGGTTTGCCGCTATCAGGAAACGTAATGGTTACTGATAGCACGCGTCATTCCAACTTTGCCGCTCTCTTTCCGGGCAGCAACTATCAGGGCAAGTGGGCTTTTGCGAGCCCAATCTTCTGGACATATCCGGAGTGTTGGCCCTTTTGTTACAATGAAACGAGGAGTTGGTTTTCTGACGCGAGTGGAGATTGTGACGACACTGGCTTCACCGTCGGCGCTGAAGTGGAATCACCGCTTGACAATGATATGGGAGCCGGTGATGTAGATTCGACGGGGAATTTTGTAATAGTATGGAACAATCTACAGACTGCTGTCGTCTGGTGTCAGTTATTTGATCCAGACGGTACACCACTAACTGACACGATCCGAGTCCAGGATGGTTCCTATCCCGAGGATCCAAGCCTTAGATATGCGCGGCGGCCACAGGTAGCGATGGCTCCTGAAGGTGATTTCGTTGTGGTATTTCAAGCCGAGTGCGATCTTTGTGAACCGGGTGACTGGATTACAGATATCTTTGCTCGTCCATACAATGCTGATGGCACGCCGAAGACCGACCTGCTCTGTGCGACCTGCTGGGGGGATTCAACAAACCACATTTGGAACGGCGGAACGTTCCCAAGTGTCGCAATCCAAAACAATGGTGACTATGCGATCTCCTGGGTGCAGTACATGGACAATTGTAACGCTCGAACAGTGTTGAGGCGATTCTATGCTGACGGTACTCCGAAGGGCCAGCAAGTAGTCATTGATTCCAGCATGTGTAGCATGAACACCGGGTGCTGGGTAGCAAGCGACTCGGTCGGCAACTTGGTCGCGGCCTGGCAGAATAACCGAGGGAGCTCTAATCAGCTTGGCAACCTTTTCGCTCAGCGGTACAATCCATCCGGAGAAGCGGTTGGAGAGAAGTTTCAGGTCAACGATGGGTACATGAATGTGGATCTGCCGCTCTCACCGGTCGCACTCAACAACAACGGCATGGTCGCCTTTTTTTGGCTGGAGTTGGACGAGACGACTGGACGTTTTCCTGGCATGGCTCAATTCATGGATCTGGAAGACGTCGGTGTCTATGTCTCGTGCGATGCCAATAACGACAGGCTGGTGAACATCACCGACGCCGTGTTTCTGATAAATTACATTTTCAATGGCGGCGTTCCACCGGCGCACGAGTGTCTCGGCAACGCCAATGGAGACGAACTGGTAAATATAACCGACGCAGTTGCTCTAATATCTTACATATTCTCAAACGGCGACATTGTGGAGGGATGTCCAGACTAATCCAAACGGGGCATGTATTTTTAGGGAGAAAAGGTCGGCAGTTCCGTAGCATCTTTTGCTCGGGCGCTTTCGCATCAGACTAACAAGCTAGATTGCACAGGGAGGACAGG
>JBDRQZ010000158.1:0-6520 GCA_043826025.1 bacterium
GGCAAGATCGAATCGGCGTCAGTCACCTTCTGGCGGGAACTCCCAATTCCCCGGTGACGACCCCCCAAACTTTTCTGTGTTACAGGAACTTACCCGCCAGTCATCTACCTCCTTTCATCCTTCTCTCAAGTTGTCGACGCCGGAGTTTACAACCTTTAGCCGCGGAGTAACTTCTGCAGGCCCTCACGTCAGATTTCTTACAGATAACAATGCGCTAAGCGCGAACGACTTCCCCTCGGGAGGCTGCCGCCGCTACGCAAGTGCTTAACAATTCTACATGAGGCTGACGAGCGACAACTAGATGGTAGATTCGTCAAGCTGTCAATTGCCTAAAAGCCTGTATTTATGCGGGTATGTGCCGTTTCAAGGTGTCGGCCACCCTGTGCTGATCCTGCGCAGTCAGTTGTGGATAAAGCGGTAAAGCCAGCGACAAGCGATCGGCGCGGAAGGCGTTAGGGAAATCAGTCGACTCAAGCCCGTATTTTCCTCGATAGAACCCTAAAGTATGCAACGCATGAGTCCCCTGACGAGTGGCGATGCCCTCAGTTTCGAGAGCAGCCATCAGTTGGTTCCGCTCTCGATTCCAGGTTTCAATCTGAGATATGTCGGCAGCAATAAGTTCCTCAATGGAGTCGGCGCCGAATAAGCAAACATAAGACTGGTAGGCATGGCGATAGCCGCCCGGTTCTGTGGGCAGAATCATCCGAGGGCAATCTGACAAGAGTTTATTGTAGCGCTCGGCCAGAGTACGGCGTTGTTCAATCATCGTCGCTGCCGTTTCAAGCTGAACCAGGCCAAGCGCCGCCTGAATGTCGGTCAGGCGATAGTTGTAGCCCAGTTGATTGAATTCCGGCAGCAACGAGCCGCCCGACTCGAGGTGGCGCTGCAGGTCGGTCGCCGAAGCGCCATGATCGCGCAGCCTTCTGAGCTGCGACGCTAATTCATCATCGTCGGTGACGATCATGCCACCTTCACCGGTGGTAATCGCTTTGCGCGGATGCAGACTGAAAGCCCCGGCCCAGACCTCGGTCCCGGCGTGACGGCCCTCCCGGCGGGCGCCAAAGCCGCAGGCGGCGTCTTCGATAACTCGCAGACCGTGCCGCTCTGCCAGTCGATTGAGACTCGGCATCTCGGCACAGAGCCCGAACAGGGAGACCGGCAGCAGGCATTTGGCGTTTGCTGAGGCTCGCGTCTCCAGAAATTGAGCCACCTGCTCGCTGTCGATATTGAAGGTCTTCAGGTCGATGTCGATGAATTGCGGTCGTGCGCCGGTGTACTCGACCGCATTGGCCGAAGCAACAAAGGTAAAAGCCGGGAGAATCACCGAGTCGCCGCGACCGACGCCGGCGGCGACCAGGAGCAGATGCAGGGCTGTGGTGCAGGAGGTCGTGGCCACCGCATTTCGGCTGCCGGTAAGTTCGGCAAAACGCCTTTCAAACTCAGCAACCTTAGGGCCCTGCACCAGCCAGCCGGATTCGAGCACTTCACGGACGGCAGCGAATTCAGCGTCGCCGAAGTTGGGTTTGGTAATCGGTATTCTGCTTTGTGTTTCGCAGGGAGCTGTCGCCTCAATCATAAAGTTCCCCAATCTGCCCCTCAGGCAGGTAGAAGCTCTGCCAGTGGTCACAGCTCCGACAGAGTGCTTCGAGTGAGTTGTGATCGTTAAGATGGGCGTTTCTGACGCGCTGATATGATTCGCTCTGCCAAATCTCGGCGATGGTGTGGCAGTCGACATTGCCGAGTGCATTCTCCCTCACCCAATCGTGATTACAGAGCGCCACCGAACCATCCCAATAGATCACCAGATCGGTGAAGGGTTTGTGGCAAGCTTGTCGGACCTGCGGGTGGCTGGAGGTGGCATAAGCCAGCGAACCGAAGTTGCCATCCTCCGAGTGCTGCTCATAAACCCGCACGCGGTCGACAAGTCCCCGCCAGTACTTGACGAATTGTGGAATCTGCTTCGCCGTGGATGAAGTCTTGACCACTGAAACCTGAATCTCTGGCAGTTGCGTGCCGTTATGCCGACGGTAATCGCAGAAATACCTGATATTCTTGAGGACCTGCTCAAGTGACGCGCCTGGCCTGATCGAGGCATAGGTCTCTGGGTCGACTGAATCGACGCTGAAAGAAATGAAGTCGACTTTCAAGTCGATCAGCGCCTTGCTAACCTCCGGGGTCAGTTGAGTAGCATTGGTGGTGAACTGAATCGGCACAATGCCCTGCTCTTTCGCATAGGCGATCATCTCCACACATTGCGGGTGCAGCAGCGACTCACCCCTGAAGAAAGGCACCAGCGCCGTGCCGGGGACCTGCGCCATGTCATCGATAATCTGTCGGAACAACATCGGCTCCATATTGCCCAGGTTTGTCTCCATCAGGTGACGGGGGCACATCGGACAGCGCAGATTGCAGCGATTCGTCAGTTCAACAGTGACACGCCGCGGGAACTCGCCCGGAGGCGGGACGGGTCGCACTTTCGCCGGCGTGCTGTTGGGTGCATTCGCAGTCAAGGCGATCTCCATCGATAAAGAGCCGGTTCCACCACTCAAAACTCAACAGCGACCAGATCAGCAGTCGGTTGTTGGCCCGCCCGGCGATGTGGTCGTCGATAACTTTTTCAAGATACTCAGGCTGAAAATAGCCGCGCGAGAGGCTCCGCTCCGAGAGAATGGTCGTGCGGATGTACTCCACCAACTGCTGCATATACCAGGATTGATCGGGCGCCGAGAAACCCTGCTTGCGGTTAATGACGATCTGCTCCGGCAGCACGGAGGACATCGCCCGGCGGAAGATATACTTGCCGACCAGATTAATGTCCTTCCCTGCCGCCTCACACCAGGAATCGTTGAGCAGGTACTTGCTGGGGATCGAGGAGGTCAGTTCCACCAGGTCGTTGTCGAGGAAGGGCACGCGCGATTCGAGCGAGTGCGCCATGCTTAGTTTATCCTCGATCACCAAAATTCCATGCAGGAAAGTCTTAGCATCGAAATAGAGCGCCCGTTTCAGCAATGAGGTCGCACCGCATTGGTCCATAACTGCGGCAATCTTTTGCTGTGGCGAGTAGCTTTGAAGGCTTGCCATAATTGTGGGGGAGAAGAAACTGTCGCGATCCTCATCGCCGATCAGTCTGGTCCAGCACTGGTAGAGAGCCTGCCGGAAATCATGCTCCGAACTCTGTCCGGTCAGGCAGTGATAGCGCCAGGGATAACCGGCCAGCGTCTCATCCCCGCCGGCACCCGCCAGCACAACCTTGACGAACTTGGCAGCCAATTGCGACAGATAATAGTGCGGGTAGGACATCCCGACCCGCAAGTCCTCGGCGTGCCAGATCACTCGCGGCAGCGCCCACTGCAGATCGCCGGCATGGATCACCATCTGGTAATGTTCGGTGCCGAACGTGCGCGACATCAATTCGGCTTTGTCGCGCTCGTCAAAGAAGTTCTCGATACTCACTGCGGTAGCGACATCAAAGCCGCCGGTGAAGGTCATCAACCGAGGAATTTCCTGCGCCGCCATAGCCGTGATCCCACCCGAATCAAGCCCGCCGCTGAGATAGCTGCCCAACGGCACATCTGAGACCATCTGCCCACGAACGCTGGAGCCAAAGACATCTTTCAGCGTCTCGGCGAAATACTGCTCGCCGCGATCTGGACCCTCGCTAAACTCAAAATCCCAATAGCGACGTTTGGTGAGGTTTCCATTCTCGACCAGCAGAAAGTGGCCCGCTTCCAACAACTCGATTCCCTTGAACAGGGTCTGGCTGCCGAAAGTGTTCTGGAAGGTGAAGTAGTCGCAAAGTGCCTCTGCGCTGATCTCGGCCTTAATTTCATCTAGTTCAAGTAATGCTTTAACTTCCGACGCAAACGCTAATAACCCGTTATTATTAACATAGTACAGCGGCTTGGCACCGTAGCGGTCGCGAGCGAGGAGCAGCCGGTTTTTCTGACCATCCCAGAGCGCGAAAGAAAAGATGCCGTTGAGTTGTTTGAGCGCATCCACACCGAATGATTCGTAGAGATGAATCAGCACCTCAGTATCGGACTGGCTGAAGAAATGGTGTCCGGCCTGCTGCATTTGGGAACGCAGTTCGCGGTAATTATAGATTTCGCCATTGTAAGTCACCCAGATGCCATTTGCGCGGTTTGACATCGGCTGGTGAGCGTTGTCGGACAGGTCGATTACGGCCAGCCGACGATGCCCGAGCGCCAGATTGAAGTCGCCGTTGCCGCCGAACAGTTCGCGCCAGACCCGCTGGTCGGAAATCGCCGGCATCTCGGAACCGCGCTCAACCCAGTAGCCCTCATTCTTGTAGGGTTCATCGAGAACAGGGAAATAGACATAGCCCTCATCATCGGGACCGCGATGCGCCATCGCATCGCACATCGACTTGAGACGATGGCAAGGCACAGGCTCGCGCTGGAGATGATAAAGACCTGCTATGCCGCACATTGTCTGAGGCTCTCCCTTATGAGCTCACGCTGCTGTTGGTTAGATACTCCGCCACCCGCGGCTGACTTTCGTACTCGAACATGCCGGGCTGCGCCTTGACATCGAGGTATTCGATCTTGCGCACATTGGCGTAGAGCTTGTCGTTGCAGATTGCCCAGAGACGACCGCGCTGCCATTTTGCTTCGTCGATCGCAGGTTTCACCATGCAACTGCGGAACTTCTCAGTCTCGGCGACGATCTCGCCTAGCGCCGCATCCCAACTGATACCGGTGCTTGGATCGAAGAGCAGCCAGTGACCATCGATCTCCACCTCAGCCAGAGTGTGGCCAACCAGTTCACAACCCGGTAGTGGCTCGGCCCAGAAAGAGACGCGGCGCGTTTTGATACCCGAGAGGTGGCAAAAGAGATTGAACACCGTGGTCGCCAGTCCGCAATTGCCCATCTTGAGCAGAAAATTGTGCGGCAGCTCATAACGGAAGATCTTCTGCTGTGAGAGGAAGTCGAGGATCGGGCGATTGATCGCCGGGACCCATCGTTCGAAGTAGCTGTAGACCCAGTTCATGATAATCGTCGCGGTCTCGTGCTGGCTCTTGTCGAAAGCAAGGAAGTTGCAACGCTCCTCGAAATCCTCGACGATCTCGAACTCGCGTGGGATCGAGAACGGGTCATATTTCTGAGACCTGAGATCAGCTTTGCCGGACATAGCCGCGCTCCTCTACTGTTTGTGATCTTTGCTTTAGTGAATCAACACGCCAGAAGGCCGCGCCCGCCTCCAGTCGCAATCCCGTGTGGCGCAGCGGTTCATGTAATTTGGCAAAACCATTGGCTTCGCAGGCGCCGTGAAATAGCTGCCGCTGGTCCGCATAGAGATGGAGTTCGAGGATGTTACTGATATCGGTGGCGACACCATTACCCAGCACCACACCGAGTCCTAGCTCTCTGGCATACTCTGCTAGCAGCCTCGTTTCGCGGACGCCCCCCTGCTTGCAAAGTTTCAGCTTGACCAAAGCGCACCCGGAGTCGGCCGCTCGCCGGACATCGGAGCGGCCATTGATACTTTCGTCGAGCATGATCGGCAATTCCGACTGTCGCGCCAAGATCGCAGTCTTGGTCCACTCCGGTGGCGACAGTGGTTGTTCAAGCAGTTCCGCATGGCCGCCAAGATTGACCGTTGCGGTATCAGCGAAGCGTTGCGCTTCTTGCAGTTTGTAAGCGCGATTCGCGTCGAACCGGACTTTCGTTTGACACCTGACAAGTTTGCCGAGCAGTCGTACCGCCAGCAGATCGTCGAATAGATTGCGACCGACTTTGACTTTCAAGGTCTGAAAGCCGGAGTCGAACGCCGCGATGACCTTCTCTTCGAAATCGGGATCATGACTGGCTACCGCGGCAACCAGTGGGATCGGCTGTGAGAATGGCGCCGCCTCAGAGAGCGACAGCTCATGATTGTCAAGTGCGCAGAGCAGCAGCGATGCGGCACAGCGTGAGCGTTGCTGCAAGGACAAGGCCATCTCCCTGGCCTCCTCGGCAGTCGCGCCGGCCAGATCCGTCAGTCTCAGTGCGCACAGCTTGATAACCTCTGCGACGTTCTCGCGATGATAGCCGACCAGCGGCGTTACCTCACCTCGTGAGATCTCACCATCATCCCAATAAACAGTCGTCAGCGCCGCATCAAGTTCGGTCAGGGTCGTGCCGGCGAGCCGGTATGGCTGCCGCAGGGGAATTCTCTGCTGCCACAGCTTGACCTTGAAAATGCGTGGCTCAGGCATTGGCTGTCTCCTCGGCCGCAAGACGCTGGCGGGCATCAGACTCCAGGCGAGCGTGACGTTCACGGACTTTGGCGTCGCGAGCCAGCAGCAACTTGTTCTCATCCTGCTCGGCATTCCGCAAAATGTAGCCGACCGGATTGTAGCGTGTAGTGCCGGGGAAGCCGCCATTGCGAAACATCATGAGCCGCCCGGCGGTAACAATGCCGGTGCGGGAGACTACCTGCTCGAATCCGCGTTCCAGTGCATCCCGATTAAGTATCTCACCTTGATAGCGATGCGCGATCAAGGGTGTCGACATGATT
>JBDRQZ010000159.1:0-2629 GCA_043826025.1 bacterium
GACTATGGCACTTTTGCCGTCGCCGCCTTCCTGCTCACCACCGACGGCATTCAGCGACGCGATGAGCAGGGCAGGTATCTCGGCGAATTTAGCGCCAATCAGCAGATGTATCTGCTTGGCTATGGTAAGACTCTGACCGACTATCTCGCGGTCGGATTTTCAGTCAAGCTTTTCGGTCACAATCTTGGTGACTATTCAGCTTTCGGTGCGGGCAGCGATCTTGGCTTGCAGTTGACCCTTACGCAGAATCTCTCGCTCGGGGTCAACCTTCAAAACCTGATTCAGCCGCGGCTGACTCTTAATCAGGATGAGGAGATTCTACCGCGTAATCTCAAGGTCGGTGTTGGCGCGCAACTGCCGATCAGCGCCGGCAAGGCGCAGCTCAGTCTGGCGGCGGATGTTGACAAGAGCGAGGGGCTCGATCCTCGCTTCCATGTCGGAGCTGAGCTGGCGTTGATGAACAGCTATTTCCTCCGAGGCGGCTACGACCGGGAGCAGATCGCGGTTGGGGCCGCAGTCCGTTATCGCTGGGTGACTTTGGGCTACGCTTTCCTGACACAGGAGAACTTCGACGCTCAGCACCGGTTGTCGCTCGATCTGGCGCTGGGCGGCTCGGTCGAATCGATGCTGGCCAAACGCCAGCAGGAAAAATTCCGCGCGGCTCAGGAGCTGGCCGCAGACAATCGCGAACGGGAGTTGACCTTCGCGCTGGAGCAGGCGCGGACACATTTCGATGCCGGCGCTTTTGATTCTGCCGCGGCCTACTACAACACGGTTTTGGCTTTCGCCGAAAACGATGAGGCTCGCGACCGTCTGGCTGCGATTTCGCGGATGGAGCGGGAGGCGCTGAGCGATCGTGTCCGGGCCGGTACTGTCGCCGAGCTTGACTCAGCACGAGTTGAGCAACTTTTGACTGATCTGAGGACTTCGCTGGAAACAGGCGACCTCACGCTTGCTGACTGGCAACTGTCTCAGCTACGTCCCACCCTGCAGGGCACGGAGAGTTTTAACCAGCTGGAGCAGGAATTCGTCTCGCAACGCAACGGCGCCGCGCTGGCCGCTCGGGCTCGTGGCCAGCAACTGGAAGCGCAGGGACGCTGGGTCGAGGCCGCAATCAGCTATGACCGCGCCACTCAACTCAATCCTGACGATCGCAATGCCCAACGGAGCCTGAACCGCATGCAGTCCAGAATCAGGACCCTTGAATTGCTCCGTGACGGTCTGGCCTATCTCGGTTCCGGCGATACTCTCGCTGCGATGACAGCGTTCGATTCGGTGCTGGTGCTGGTCCCCGAGGACAGCGCCGCCGGCACGATGGTCGCTTCGATTGCCGCCAGCGGCTGGCGGCAGGGGGAGGCAGCAACTTTGGATCAGATTCGCGCGGACGAGAATTCCTGGTCACTCTACCTCAAGGGCATCGAGGAGTTCCGCGCCGGGCGCTATCAGGAAGCAATCGCGCTCTGGCGCCAGGTGCTGGAGTCACATCCGGGAAATGTCGAGACGCGTAAGAACATCGAACAGGCTCAACTAAGACTTCAAGCATCGACTGCAACCGACGATCAGGCCAGTAGATAAGTGCTAGGGCGGATAGCGTAGGACGATCCGAATGCGGTTACTAACTCGGCCAACCAAAGAGATCTTCGCTGAATTCCCGGCGGCCGAAACCAAGCTGCCTGATATCCGCAACTTCATCGAAAATGTTATGAAGGAGACTCCTTTTCCGCGCAAGGATGTCACCGGAATCCTGCTCGCGGTCGAGGAAGCCTGCACAAATGTGATCCGTCATGCCTATTTGATGGGTGAGGGCACACTCAAGCTCAAGATCACCTTGTTCGCCGACCGTCTCCAACTCTCCATATTCGACAATGGCCGAAGTTTCGATTTTGAAGAGTCTTCCGAGCCTGACTTAGAGCATTACATTAAGACCGGGCGCAAGGGCGGACTCGGCATCTACCTGATCCGCAAGATCACCGACGAGGTCAGCTATCACACCCACAAGGGTGTAAATGAGCTGCGGATGGTGAAGCGCTACCCGCGTGTCCGTCAGACGGCTGCGGTGCCGCAACGCGGCATGTCGCTACGCGTCAAGTTTTCGCTCTGGACTTCGCTGGTAATGGCTGCGATCATCGTCAGCGCCTATCTCTACTGGGAAAACAAGTCAGTAGATTCACTGCGCATCCAGTTTACCGATCAGGTTTTCGAGGAGTCCCGCACAATCGCCTCGCAGGCGGCCAACTATTTCCTCAATAGCAGTTCCGATGTCGAGTTCGATGAATTTGTGCGCAATTTCGCCAACCAGGACCTTGACATCGTCTCGATCAATATCATTGACCGACAGAATCGCCTCCTGGCCAGCACCGCTTCACCCGAGAGGTTGCACCAGCTTTTTGAACCGCCAACCCAGATCGACCAGACCCGCTACGCGGAGCAGCAACGCTTCGAGCGCGGCGATGGCACGCCGATCTCCTATTTTGTCGAGCAGATCAAAACCTCGGGCCGCGTCTTCGGTGAAGCGCATGTCGCCTTCAGCGAAACTGGCCTGAGCAGCAGCATTGCCCGAGCGCGTCGCGGTATTCTATTTGTCGTGTGGATTTCCTTTGTTTTCAGTATGCTGGCGGTCTACCTGCTC
>JBDRQZ010000160.1:0-2245 GCA_043826025.1 bacterium
TCGATTTGTACCTGTACCAGTTCAATCTGCCGGTCGACATCAGGGTTCTCCGCAAGTCTGCTATCGATTACTGACAAGGCTTGGAGGATCGACTTTTCGGAACCACCGTACTTCCGTTTTAGCCGATAGATCTCGTCCAGCCGAACATTGATCTGCTCCAATCGGGCGGGATCATCCGATATCGAACTGCCGTAGCTCTCGATTGAACGTCGCAATTCCTCCAGCCGAATCTGCACATCGTACAATTCCTCGGCTGAAACCTCCAATTGTGCATCGACAGCGGCCATAGAATCAATCGCGCCGCGGGCTCGACGCAAGAGGTCCAGAGCCGAATTATCCTCGCCATCCAGCAACTCGCCAATCATCCTCGCCGAATCCATGAGAGAGCGAGCCGAATCGAGTACTCTCCGCTGGGCCAGTAGCTCTTCCTCTTCGCCGACGACGATGTTTGCCTGGGAAATTTCGGTGTGCTGAAACTGCAGCAGCTCCTGTTGTTGCTTAAGCTGTGCGCAATCGGCTGTAAGTCGAGCTAATCGGAGCCCAGCCTCCTGCCAGTTCTGGTAAAGCTGTGACACCTGAGTCGCCAAGTCCTGTAGCCCGGCACACTGATCGAGGTAGGGTAGATGATTGGCTTCGTCCATCAGCATCTGGCCCGCATGCTGACCGAGAATCTCTCCCAGATGAGCCGCCAGCGATCGCAATTTTGACAGTGCCCGATGACGACCGTTAAGCGATGAAGTTGACTGCCCCTGGTCGGTGATGGTCCGTCTGATTACCAACTCCCGGCAGCTTTCGTCCAGATCCCATTGCTTCAGCAGTTCGGGCGATGCGCGGTCAATATCGAAAATCGCTTCGATACAGCACTTGTCGGCGCCATGGCGCACGTACTCGCGGTCGGCCCGCGCGCCCAAAATCAACGCCAGAGCCGTGACCACGACCGACTTGCCGGCGCCGGTTTCACCCGTGAGCACAGTAAGGCCGCCATCAAACTCCAGCTCGAGATGCTCCACCAGAGCCAGGTTGTCTACTTCGAGTCGCTTCAACATGAGATTGTCTTCACACTCACCGCCTGCACCTTGCTCTCAGCTTGTCCCATAACCTATGACGGATCGCCGTCGGAATAGAGTTTGTACTCCCGGGTGAGTATCTCAGCCCGGTCATGATCACCGGCCGCTTCGGCCTCCTCAAGTTCCTTGTGGATACGAGCCCGGATGCGGCGGCGCTTGGCTTCCTTCATAGATATTACCAGCGTCTTCAGGGACTCAGAAATCTCGTCATCGGGCCAGGACTTGCTGGCCACTTCGGTGATCAGGGACACGAATTCCTGATCCTTGGAATCGGCCGCCATTTTGGCGGCGTCGACCGACCCACGATCTCGGTATTGCTGTACCATAGCCGCGTACAGTCGGGCCAGTTGCCGCGAATCAAAATCGTCGGGGGAGACTTGCTCGATAGTGGTTTCCAAATCCTCCGTCGCTGCGAACAACAGCGACAGCAGATCGAACTCGTCGGCACGGTGGAGGCGGTGTCTGGGACTCGGCTTTTTGGTAGTTTCCGAGGGGGTTACATTATCGGCAATCAGCCTGGCTTCAACGCCCAGGACGGAAGCCGCTTTCTCCAAAAATAGGCGCCTCCTCGTAATGTCACCGATTTGCGAGCCAACTCCGGCTATCTCCTTGATGAGCTTTTCCTTGCCGATAATTCCCAAGGCGGCGGTGTGGAGGTTTTTCACCCGGAAAGTGATATAGTCTACGGCCGCCTCGCACAATGCCCCAATCGCCCCGGCACCATCTTTACGAGCGACGGAGTCGGGATCTTCACCTTGGGGTGCCGTTACGACTTTCACTTCCATGCCGGCATCGTACAAGGCGTCGACCGATCTCAGGGCGGCCCGTTGACCGGCGGAGTCGGCGTCAAAAAACAACAGAACTTCGTCTGCAAAACGAGACAGCAAGCGCGCCTGCTGCGAAGTGAAAGCTGTTCCCGATGAGGCCACGACGTTGTTGATGCCCGCCTGCCGCAGCGATATCACGTCGAAATAGCCCTCGACAACGAGGGCCACCCCCGCTTCGCGAATCGCTTCGCGAGCCCAGTTGAGTCCGTAAAGGACATTGCTCTTGCTATATAGGGGGGTTTCGGGAGAGTTTATATATTTGGCCGGCTCACCTTTTTTGAGGGTGCGGCCGCCGAAGGCAATCGGCTTGTTGCTCAGGTTGAAGATGGGGATCATCAGCCGATGCCGGAA
>JBDRQZ010000161.1:0-3204 GCA_043826025.1 bacterium
ACTCGAGCTTGACTCCAAGAGTCTGCTCGCAATTGCGGAGAAACACGTAGTTGAGGATCTCACACCGCGATTCGCACTGGAAATTGGCGGTGAAACCATTGACACGACTCAACCAAGAATCGACAGTGAGGGCAAAACAAGGGCGCATCCCTCATACAAGAACGTGAAGCGCCTCGGGAGAGGTCATCACCACTACATAGTTCAGTTCGTTGGTCCTGTGAAGAAGACTTGGGTTCAGGGGCTTATCCGGGCAGGCGCAGAAATAGCGGCGCCCTTTCAAGAGTTTGCCTTGGTTGTGCGAGCCGACAACGCCACCATCCGCAAGATCGCCGCCAAGCGCGAAGTTCATTGGGTCGGACACCTATCCCACAAGTATCGCGTTCGCGTGCGCATAGATGATGGTAGAGAAGACAGCAGAGGAGGTCGACATTCGCGAGCCGGCAAGTCGCCGAATCTAAGTCGCATGTACGTGATTTCATTGTTCTCTCCAAAACATACCAGTCGGGCAGCGTCGGCAGTCAAGCGCTTGCGCTGTCGTATCTTGCACACTGATTCCAGCATTGGCCTGATTATTGTCGATTTGCCACAAAGAGGTCTCAAGCTGCAAAACCGTCTTGACGCCTTGGCGGCCATCCACGGTGTCAAGTCAATAAGACGGAAACCCTTGATGAGTCTTTTCAATAACGTCGCAGCGCGGATTATCAACGCTAGACATGAACAGGCAATCCGCTTTCCTGCGCCGCCGACACCACCGCGAGAACGACCGTTCGGCAACGGACAGGGTGAAGTCATCGCTATCTGCGACACGGGACTTGATACCGGCGATCCGGACACCATCCATCCAGACTTCCGGGGACGAGTCGTACAGCTCACAAGCTATCCAATCAACTCCGCGCTTAATGCGTATGTCAACAATCCCGGAGCAGATGACGGACCCGCAGACGTGGAATCCGGGCATGGCACGCATGTTGCCGGCTCTGCGCTTGGAAGTGGCAAGGCGAGTGAGGGCATTGCCGGCCTGAACGAACGTATTAGCGGAATTGCGCCACAGGCAAAGCTGGTGCTTCAAGCTGTGGAGCAATTTGTAGACTGGGAGACCAGAGTTGGCCTCTCTGCCGGCCATTATCTTGCTGGTTTGCCGAGCGACTTGGCCACGCTACTCCAGCAAGCTCGTGATCTAGGCGCTCGTGTTCATTCTAACTCCTGGGGGACAACCGGCGAGGAGTACTGGGGTGACTACTCCGAATATAGCGAACAGGTCGATGACTACGTTTGGAACCATCAGGATTTCTGCATTCTCTTCGCGGCCGGAAACGAGGGCCAGGACTTGAATGGCGACGGCAATATTGATCCGAGCCGTTACGTGTGGGATCCGTCGCGTCCCTACTTGTCCGGATATGCCGTCGGCTGCGTCAGTCCACCAAGCACGGCAAAAAACTGCATTACGGTTGGCGCCTGCGAGAGCGAAAGATTGGAGTTCAACCGTTTCAAGTACAAAGGTCTTCTTGCCAATGGGCCTGGGCAAGGTCCGCCATTCGCCACCGGACCGTACAGTGACGAGCCTATGGCAGATGACCCCTGGGCAATCGTTCCTTTCAGCGGTAGAGGGTACACGGAGGATGGACGGATTAAACCGGATGTCGTTGCGCCCGGTACGTTCATACTGTCGGCTAAATCGACGCAGCTGCCAGCAAACGAACAGGGCTGGTTGGCATTCCCGGATTCGGGCATGTATTTTTACATGGGTGGGACCAGTCAGGCCACTCCTCTGGTTGCCGGTGCGGTTGCCAGGTTGAGAGAATTCTATAGAAAAAAGCATAGGGTTCAACCCTCTGCGGCCCTTATTAAAGCGACGCTCGTGTGTTCAGCTGAGCGTATTGCCGACGGCTACGTAAGTTATTTCCAGTTCCCTAATCCCCATCAGGGGTTCGGCCGAGTCAATCTCAATGCAGTTATCCACCCGGCGCGATCAACCAGATTCCATTTCTGGGATGTGCCCTGCCAACTTAGGGTCGGGAGAAGCTTACGAACGTTGAAGTCTCTCGCCACCGGTGAGTCCATTACTTTCGTCATTGATGTTAAGTCGAGCGAGGCTCCGCTGCGGATTGCACTTGCTTACACCGATTATCCCGGCGAACGTCTCGTCAACAATCTTAGTCTATCCGCATCGTCGGGTGCCGGGGAGCATTATTACGGCAACGCGTCCAATTCTCGACCGGGATTCCAACCGTATCAGCCATCGATGAACAACGTAGAGCTGATCAGTATCGGGGAACCGACGGTTACACGCTGGAAGATAACGGTTACCGCAGATAATGTGTCTCATGGTCCACAGCCGTTTGCACTCATATGTTCCGGTGCACTGGCTCAGAGCGTTCAGATCAGCGAACGTCGCTAGCGTCCTCGAGTCGATCGCGGCCGTTAGACTGTTTTCGGTTACGACCGAGAATCGGAAACTTAGATCTGGGCTGAGGCGCAATGTCAGGAGCACCGGGCTCTTGACCTACGGGTGTTGCTCTCCATCATCGTAGCGGGTGAAGAGGCTGAGCGCGCCAAACACCACGCAGGAAACGAACACCCCGAACACCGCCGGATCGATCTGCTGAATCAGGCCAAACGCGTCTTGACCGAAAACACTCCACTGCTTCGACTCATGCAAATAGACAAACAGACGGAACAGCATCGTCAAGCCGGTGGCAGTGAGCATGGTGATGAAGATATTCTGCGTCAACCTGGTCGACTTGCGTTTCCAGAGCGTACCCAAAGTCACCGGCAGAATCACCGCCGGCGCCCAGACATGATAAGTGAACAGCAATAGCCCGATAATGTCGGACCACAAAACTGCAATCAAAATCGCAGTCGCGCCGAGTGCTGCAGTGCAGATCCGCGCCAGTCGCAACATGCGACCATCACCTTTGTCCTCCCAGCCCAACTGATGTTCAAAGAGGTCCTTGACGAAGATCGCAGTCGCTGAGTTCAGCGCCGAGTCCGCCGACGACATCACGGCCATCAGCAGCGCGCCGATCATCAGGCCGCCGATGATTGGGCTGCCGAGCTGTTGCACCACCAGGGGCAAAGCCTGTTGGGGGTCGATATCGGGAAAGTGAATGCGGGCATAGAGCGCGATGAAAAAGAGAATTACCGGGAAAGTGAGCGCCAAAAAGAAACCGACACCGGCGATGCCGAGTTTGGTTTCTTTGATGT
>JBDRQZ010000162.1:0-5453 GCA_043826025.1 bacterium
CTTCAGCCGCAGCTTCGATTAGTTTTCCCCGGGCTTCCTCGCACTCCGCCTGCAGATCAGCGGGTATCGCTGTGTCAGCCAGGGAACCATCATCTTTGTATTCAAACGCCTTCATCCGTACCAGGTCGACGAAGCCCTTAAACATCGCTGCTTCACCGATCGGCAACTGCACCGGCAGTAAACGCTCGGAAAACAAGGTCTGAGCAGCCGACAGGCTCCGGCCGAAATCGGCGTTTTCCTTGTCCATCTTGTTGATCACCATGCCGAGCGGAAGCTTGTAGTTTTCGGCGCGCTCAAAAGCGATCTCGCTGCCCGCCTCCGGGCCGGCGACGCCATCAAGCACCAACAGCGCGGCCTCGACGACCCGCAGACAACTGACGACTTCACCGGCGAAATCGGCAAAACCGGGCAGATCGAGGAAGTTGAATTTCTGGTTCTTATATTCACATTGCAGCAGGGCGGCGCTGATCGAGAAAGTCCGACGGATTTCCTCCTCGGTATAATCGGAGGCCGTCGTCCCATCTTCCACCTTGCCGAGTCGATTTGTCGCCTTGGCGGCGAACAGGAAAGCCTCCGCCAGAGAAGTCTTACCCGACCCGGAATGACCGACTAGTGCGATATTTCGAATCTGTTCCGCTGTATGCTCTTTCAAAAGGTCAACTCCTGCTGAATGACATTGTCACGCAAAACGTAAACATGTATTTTAGAGACCGCTCCCCTCTTTGTCAACCGAAAATCTCCTGTTCAGGGCCTTAGCGGGCACCCGCTCAGGTAGCTCCCTGACCTATTTCTGCTCAGATTTCGGGCTGCAACACAGGAGCTCCGAGCGGTGGCCGATACCCTGGAATAGGAGGAACAGCCGATGTTTTCCAATTCGATTCAGGGGATCAATTCGGCGCTGGCGGCATTCAACCGCAGTGCTGAAAGGCTAATAGACATCGAAAAGGTCGATTTGCCGGCCGAAACGGTAAACATGATCATCGCCGAACATTCGGTTGCCGCAAACACCGTGGCGCTAAGAACCTCTCTCACACTTGGCCGAGAGATTATCGACCCGCTGGCTTAGACCGCCGACTGCGGCTGCCGATCTCGACGCCGCGTAAGACCCTCTACGACCTGCAGCAGCTTCTGCTGCCGCGCCTCCCGACCGAATTCCTTAAGAACTCTCTGCCGTGCCGCCTCCCCAGCCGATTCGGGCGCGGCCAACGCGCTTTTTACCGCACGGATCGCCGCCTCCAAGTCATCGACAGGGACTATGGACCCGCAGCTACCGACAACCTCCGGCAGCGCTCCGGCAGCAGATACCACCGGAATCGCCCTGAACAGCATCGCTTCAGCCACAGCACAACCGAAGCTTTCAGCGCGCGAGAGCTGCAAATACACTTTGGCGGGTCCCAGATATTCTGCCAGCCTGTCGTAAGGAACCTGTCCCACCGTCCGCAGGTTTGCCGGCTGCGGTTTTCCCCACAGTTTCTCCGGTGCGCACCGTTGTTCGCCCACCAGCAAGAAGTCAACACCCGGCAGGCGCTCGGCGATTTCGCAGAAGTCCCTGATCCCCTTAATCAACCAGGTTGAGCGAGCCAGAGTGGCTACCGTCACAACTGTATTTTGCTTATGGAATTGCCTGCCCGCCGCCAGGTCTTCGAAACCATGATGAAGCAACACGATCTTCTCCTCGGGAATGCCAAGGTTTGATAGCAGCTCCCGGCGCGAGGATTCGGAAACCGCAAACACAACCTCGGAGGCGCCCAGCATCAGCCGTGTCAGCTTCGTGCGCCAGCCGCCGCGCGCCTGTCCATAGCTGTGCTCCGGATGGTTGCCCGCCTCATAGCCGCCCACCACCGTCACAATCCGTTTGCCGAACAGCACGGCCGCAAACAGGTAGGGAAGATTGTAGAGACTGGCGAACCAGAAGAACACCAGTTGGCTGCCGAGCAGTTGCGGCAGATCAGCCAACCAACGCAAAGGATTAAAGTGGCGCACCGAATGGAAGCTGACCTGATGTCGCGTGCGCAGGATCTCCAGGTCACGCTTGACGAATGAGGCAGCAGAGCCCGCGGCGAAGAAGATACGCATCGTCGCTTGACCTATCTCGACAGGGTCATCTGCTGCGCGGGCGCCGGTTACTCGTCATCGGGCTTGACGACTCCGGCCGGCTGTCGGTCCCTCGCCTGCTTCATGAAATCCGGCGCCAAAGCCTCACTGTAATGCAGGTTGAGATCCACATGATGCATCACCTGACCCAGGGAATCGAGAATCTCGAAAGAAAAGACCGTATCGGCCGGTTCATTCCAGCCCAGTGGTCGAAACTGCTCGCCACCCTTGGTGGTGACAAACCAGGTGTTCATGAATACCAGCGAGTCCTGATCGCGATTAGGGACCTCGATGATATTGATCTTGATGCGGCGATCCGGGCTATCAAAGGCGTAAGCCATGTATTTGCCGCTGCTGGAGAAGGTCATATCAAGAAATTTCGTCTTAATTCCCCAGGAGACGAACTTCATCCAGCGTTCCTTCAGATTCATAAACCCGATCCACTGATTTTCGGTGCCGGAGGCGAACCCGAGCAGGTCCTGCGTTGGACTCTGGGTGATCCAATGGAATTTCTGGTTGTCGAACTTCAAGTCCTTGGGGTGGGGATACCACTCAGGCGGGCTGGGCGGCAGGTCCGCCACGGTCATGAAGGGTTCGATACTGCCCAGATGCTGGATGCCGGTATCATTGTTGACGAGAATGAAGTCCCCCGGCTTGTTAAGTGCCAGGGCCATGGAGAACGACAGAAGGATCACCAGCGCGAGAAGCGTTAATGAGCGAGTCAGCATTGAGATTACCTCCGAGAAGTGCGGACTCCTTGATTGAAGTATCCGCGTCACACATCTACTTATTCAGTTTTACCAAACAGGTCAACCGTAGTTTCGCTTCTCCCGCCTGCCAGCTTTCGAAACCAGCACAAAAAGGAAGGGCGCCGCCGACGCGACGCCCTTAAGTCCATATGCAGCAGGACATTAATCGACCAGGACCTGCTCCAACCGCTCGAGAATATAGTCGGCCTCAGCCCGGCTGATAATCAACGGCGGACTGATCCGAATGGTATGATGATGACTGTCATTGGCCAGCATATCAAGATCGAGCAGCTTGCGACAATACTCCATTGCATCGCCGCTCTTGACTTCGATACCGATGAACATGCCGAGCGCCCGCACCTCCTTGACATGAGGTGAGCGCGCCGCAATGTCCCTGATCCTGGTTTCCATATACTTGCCGGTCTCCGCCGAACGCTCCGAGAGTCTTTCGCTCTTGAAGACATCCAGTGCGGCCAAGCCTGCGACCATCGCCATCGGGTAGCCACCATAAGTCGAGCCATCAGAGCCCGCCTTGAAGACCAGATCCATCAACTCTCTGTTGGTCAGCATCACCGAGAGAGGTACTAGCCCACCGGAGATCGCCTTGCCGATAATCACGGCGTCGGGGATCACTCCCTCATGCTGGAAGCAAAAATCTTTGCCGGTCCGGCCCATACCGACCTGGATTTCATCGAAGAGCAAGAGCAGGTCATGCTTGTCAGCCAACTCACGCAGTCCTTTGAGAAATCCCTTGGGCGGAATATACATGCCGCCTTCGCCCTGTGCCGGCTCCACCAGAATACCGCAGGTGTTCTTGTTGATCAGTTTCTCCACCGCCCCCAGATCGCCGAAGGGGGCCGACTTGAAGCCCGGCGTCAGGGGGCCGAAACCCTGACGATAGTGATCGCTCGAGGAGAAGGAAACGATCGTAATCATCCGGCCATGGAAATTGTTGCCGAAGACAATAATCTCCTGCTGGCCGTCGGGAATGCCCTTCTGCTTGTAGCCATAGTAGCGAGCCAGCTTGATCGCTGTTTCGACCGACTCCACACCACCGTTCTTACTGAGACCCTTGTTGCCATTCTCTCCAAACCGGGGGCCGAGTTGCGGGAACAGGTTGCAGACTTTCTCCAGAAACAGCGAGGTAACGTCGGTATAAACCACATTCGAAATGACCGAAGCAAACCCCCTCTGGAGCGCATCGACCAGAGCCGCGACGATTCGCGGGTGGTGGTGACCGGCGTTGGCGGCACTATAGGCTGCCAGACAGTCGATTATCTTGCGCCCATCCCAGGTATAAAGCCAAGCGCCCTCAGTGCGACGAATCACACGTTCAAGACGCTGATAGTGGTTGGCTTGGTATGTTTCAGCCAGCTCGATAGTCTTGGCCGCATCGATATTCGAGTAGCCGAGCTGAGTCGAGATTTCTGTTGCTGTCTTTTCCAACATGACGACAACTCCGGTTAAGATCTGTAGCAGCGCCGCCAGCCATGCTGTGGCAGTAATCTAACTAGCTCAGTAAAATAGCGCGCAATTGAAGGAAGTCAAGACTAGTTTACACAAGATGTTAAAGGTATCGTTATCTTAAGCGGTGTGCTTTCCGGGGCTGAACTCAGCCCATTAGCAAGCTCAGCCGCCACCGCCGCGGCGGGCGAAGTAGATATAGAGGGCGACCGCGCCCGCAATTATCACGACTGTCACGATGTCGCTCACTGCAGCTCCAGTCCCGAAAGAAACCACTCACCTGCCCTATTCAGCTAACAGCAACGCGCTCGATAAGTTCCCCCGGCGTCACCTCACTCGCCGACAATCTGCACGACGATTTCCCGGTTGCGAGGTCGGTTATCGAAATCGAGCAGTACGATTTGCTGCCAGGTACCCAACAATAATCTTCCTTCGGCCAGGGGGCAGGTAAAGGAAGCGCCGGTCAACGCCGCCCGCAAATGCGAGAAACCATTGCCATCGCCCCACGTCTGGTCATGTTCGTAAGCCGGACCTTTGGGAATCAACTTCTGATAGAGCGCCGGCAGATCCTGCAGGAGGCCGGGTTCATACTCGATGGTGGTAATACCGCCGGTCGAGCCGGGCACGAAGGTCAGTACCATGCCATTCTTCAATTCCGATTTGGCCACGACCTCGGCAACTGCGTCGGTGAGATTGACTATGTCGCACTCGCCTTTGGTCTTGACTTTGATGCTATAAATCGCGACCGCCATGCTGTTACAACACCCCCTGCTTGCGTAACGAGTCGAGCAGCAGATATTTCTTCACTTTGCGAGTCGAGGTCTTCGGCAACTCTTCGCCGGAGACGATTACATCCTTGACCCGCTTGTAATCCGCCAGTTGGCGACACAGCTCGTTCACCTCGCTGCGTAGCAGCGTTTCGATTTCCTGCTGCGATTTGTCCCCCAGGTCACCGGCGATCACTTCTTTGTCGGCCACCACCACGGCAACCGGCTCCTCGCCGGTGCCCCGCACCCGAGGCAGCACCGCACTCTCCAGAATGTAAGGAGAGTTGTCCAGCAACGCCTCGATCTCTTCCGGGTAGATGTTCTTGCCCGCCGGCGTGACGATGACGTTTTTCTTGCGGCCGGTGATATGAAGATAGCC
>JBDRQZ010000163.1:0-2161 GCA_043826025.1 bacterium
CGCCCGGCTTTGGCTGGAGCCGCTGCTGGAGCTGGGCATTGCCGATCTCTCGATCAGCGATGACTCCTACCATGGCGATGAAGAATCCAGCCGCTGTGCTCGCAACGCCGTCAAGGTTGCCAAAGAGATGGGCTTTCCGAGCGGCTCGATTTGCATCGAAGAGCCCTCAGTTGACCGCAGTTCGGCGGAAGCTCAAAAGAAGGGCGAGCCGATCATCGGTGGCGGTGTCGTTTTCCGTGGTCGCGCCGCGGATAAACTAACCGAGGGATTGCCTCGCCGCAAGTGCAGCAACTTCACTGAGTGTACACGGGAGGAATTGGTCGATCCGGGGCGGGTGCATGTCGATGCCTATGGCAACGTGCAGCCCTGCCAGGGGATCAGTATCGGCAACATGTGGGAGACACCGCTTTCCGAGTTGATGACCAACTATGATGCGCACTCACATCCGATTTGTGGCCCGATCCTCAAAGGTGGTCCGCTTGAATTGGCGCGCAAGTATGGTGTCGAACATGAGGACACCTATGTCGATGAGTGCCACTTCTGCTTCAATGTGCGCCGGCAACTGATTGACAGATTCCCGCAGTATCTCGCACCGCGCCAGGTTTACGGTCTCGAGTAAAATATTCGTGGGTGGCCCGGACGTTCGTCCTGGTTTCAAAGAGAGTTAGATTCGTAGGTCTGAACCCCTGCGGTTCGGACGTTCTGTTGAAGTAGGTCAAGCCCTCTCGGGGCTTGACACGTGAGCAAACCACCCCTGTGTCCGCAAACAAATCCGCACCAGCATCAACATCACCGGTACTTCGATTAGCACCCCCACCACTGTGGCCAGGGCTGCACCCGATGAAAGACCAAACAACATCACTGCGGTGGCAATTGCGACCTCGAAGTGATTCGAGGCGCCGATCATCGCCGAAGGCGCGGCATCCCGATAGCTGAGTTTGAACAGGCGGGCCAAACCATAGGTCAACCAGAAAATCAGATTGGTCTGGATGAAGAGGGGAATCGCGATCCAGAGAATCGTGAGCGGATTGGCGAGGATAACCTCACCCTTAAAAGAGAAAAGCAGGATCAACGTGATCAACAGCGCGGTGATCGTCACCGGTGTCAACAGATGCAGAAACTTTTCATTGAACCACCGCTCACCTTTGGTCTTCACGATCAACTTGCGTGAGAGATAGCCTGCCACCAGCGGCAGCGCAACATAGACACCGATAGAAAGCAGCAGCGCCTCCCAGGGCACCGGCAGTCGACCGATACCCAGTAACAGTCCTCCCAGCGGCCCATACAGAAAGAGCATCGTCAGCGAGTTAATCGCCACCATCATCAGTGTCAGGCCATCATTGCCACGCGCGAGATAGCCCCAGACCAGCACCATCGCGGTGCAGGGCGCGATCCCCAGCAGAATGCAGCCGGCAAGATAACTGCGCCAGAGCGGCACCTGCAGCAACTTGACACCATCGACCAGCACTACCGTGCCCTCGCCATGCGTCGCGCCGACCGGCAGATCGAGACCGAGTGGCAGCTTGATCAGATCGACCGCCTCCGGTCCGATCAACTGATGGAACAACCAGCCGAGAAAGAAGATTGCGATCGCATACATCGTGAAGGGTTTGACCAGCCAGTTGACTACCAGCGTCAGTCCCACCGGTTTGAGATTCTGGCCCGCTTTGAGCACTTCGCCGAAGTCGATCTTGACCATGATCGGGTACATCATGAAAAACAGGCAGATGGCAATCGGGATCGAGACCACCGGCGCTTCGCCGACATTGATCGTCAGACCATCAAGCGCGCCTGCTACCGAGGGTGCAATTTTGCCCAGCAGAATTCCGACAGCGATACAGAGCAGCACCCAAAGAGTGAGATATTTCTCGAAGCCGCTCAGGCCTTTAGGTTCTTTGGTGACACAGGCTTCAGTTGCCATAACATGATTCGTCAAGCTCCAAGAGAGCTTGACCTACCTTCCTATCGTATGCAGCCCCATGATTCAAAGTGCCCACAGCAAGCTGTGGGTTACCTTTGACCTGTCACCCTCGCGGAGGCGAGGGTCCGTTCTTCTCTTGTTCTTCGATCTCCGCGTCAAGCTCCAAGAGAGCTTGACCTACCCTTCTATCTAACACGGTATCACTCGTCAGTCCGAACCGCAGGGGTTCGGACCTACGGC
>JBDRQZ010000164.1:0-4064 GCA_043826025.1 bacterium
CTCCGGCAAGGAGCTGGTCGATGCCTGTACCGCCCACATGTTGCGCCCCACCGATCCCTTTTTCGGATACTACCGCAACAAGACTTTCGATATCTACCGGGGCATTAGCATCCGCCAGAAGATGCTCGAAGCGATCGGCGATCCGCGGTCATCCTCGACCGCCGGAATGATGCAGCATGCGCATGCGGCGCACGCCAAGGAATCGATCATGCCGCAGGCCTCGCCAACCGGCTCGCACGCCTTAGAGGCCGCCGGTGTCGGCAGCGCGATTGTCAATGACAGCCCGATTTCCGATATTTCCCGTTTTCCCGGCGGCCGCTGGCCGGCGGACGCGATTACTTACTGCGGTATTGGCGAAGGTTCGACCTCGGAAGCGGAATTCGCCCGCGCGGTCTTCTACTCGGTGTTCGACAAGACCCGCAACATGTTTGCGATCTACAACTGCGGTTGGGCGATTTCGGTCTCGGTTGAAGAGCAATTCCCCGATGGCGATCCCACCAGTCCCTTCGAAGGTTATAAGCGTTTCGGTCTCAAGATCGACCACTTCGACGGCACCGAGATCAAAGAGACGCTGCGCCACCTGAAAGACAATGTCGAACACTGCCGCTCCGGCAAGGGGCCGGTGCTTGAGGAAATCAGGATCGTGCGCGATGAAAGTCACTCCGGTTCCGATGATCAGTCATTCTATATGGCGATTGAGGAGCAGAAGTGGCACTACACTAATGACCCGATTCTCAAGACTGCCAAGGTGCTGGTTGAGGATGGCGTGCTGACTCCGGAACAGATTAATGCTATCTATGCAAAATATGATGAAGAGGTCTCCCGCATTGCCGCCGAAGTGGTCGCCGACCGCAAACTGAAGACTAAAGAGCATGTGCTCAAGATTGTCAAATCGTACGATTTCGAGGAATCGAAAGCGCGCTGGCAGCAGATTGTCTCCCACTATGATGGCGACCGCAAGGCAGCCTATAAGCATTTCCATGAGATCGGCGCGCGCAAGGATGACAAACTGCCCGAAGAATCGGGCCCGCTGACCCTGCGCCTGGCGATGAATGCGGCGCTGTTCGATGTCTTCCTGCTGAGTGGCGACACGATTCTTTTCGGCGAAGATGTCGCCGATTTTTCCGGCAAGATGAAAGAGAACCTGGCGCAGCAGAAGACACTCAAGGGCAAGGGTGGCGTTTTCCTGGTGACGCAGGGTCTGCAGCGTGCTTTCGGCGCCAAGCGGGTGTTCAATACCCCGCTCGATGAGGCGGGTATTATCAGCCGCGCCTCCGGCCATGTCTTTCAGGGACGGATCGCGCTACCGGAAATTCAGTTCCTCGACTATATTTCGCCCGCCTATCAGCAGGTTAAGGATCGTATCGCGACTCTGCACCAGCGCAGTGGCGGTGAAGAGTATGCCGATATGACGATCCGCTGCACCTATGGTGGCTACAAGCATGGCGCCGGGTCATTCTGGCACTCGGAGGCCGACCTCGGCACCTTTATGGCGATTCCCGGGCTGCATGTGGTCTGTCCTTCCAATGCGGTCGATGCGGTCGGGCTCTTCCGCACCGCGGTAGCGACCTCCGATCCGGTGCTCTTCTGCGAGTCGGTGGCACTCTATAATCGCCGCGAATGGGATGGTGTCCCACTTGCCGGTGACTATCCTGAACTTGACTACATGATTCCGTTCGGTGAAGCCAAGGTCTACAATGAAGAGAACAGCGATCTGGCGATCATCAGTTATGGCATCACACTGCCGATGTGCCTTCTGGCAGCGCAACGTCTCGAGGAAAAAGGCATCAAGGCGCGGGTGATCGATCTGCGGACTTTGGCTCCGCTCGATGAAAAAACGATTATCCAGTCGGCAATCGATTGCACGCGAGTGCTGGTGGTCTCCGAGAATCGTTTCTATGGCGGCGCTGGTCCGACAATTGCCGCAATTATCGCCAAATCGGAGGCGATGGGTTATATCGATGCGCCGATCGGGATGGTAAATCCCCTCTTTGCGCGCGTGGCCTACGGTCCCGATGGCGACCGTGCCTGCCTGCCGCAGCTTGAGGACATCATCGCCGAAGCCGAGAAGGTGGTGGAGTACTAGTCTTCGTAGGTCGGGAGCCGTGGTTCCCCTCGACCTAATCGGCGACGCTCCCGACAATGATAATCGGCAGATGTGGACATCTGCCGCCCACGGCTTTTGTCGAGCGATAGATAGTAAAAGCCCGCTCTCGTGAGAGAGCGGGCTTTTTATGTGCAATCGGCAGAGTGCGGTTAGTCGGGAAGCTGCCGAAAGCGTGAGTAAAGGTTCTTACCTCATTGCCATACCGGTCGGAAAGGACGCGGCATTGTTGCCCATGCCCTGTGGCAGGCCGATACCGGGATCGGTGATATCGCCGTCGACCAGCGGCTTCAGTGTGAAGGGCATCGGACTGTTGTCCGGGAAGGGCTCGATCGTAATCACTGCCGCATAACCGATCAGGTTCTTCGGCGGAGTGATGTAGTCCTGGCCCGGAAAGGGCGGCACCGGATCGGGACCGGCGGTCGGGCCACCGGCATCGGAATCGAAACCGGAAACGGAGGTGAAGGTGCCGGTGGTTACCGGACCACCGCCGCCAACCACCCAACCCTCATACTGCCAGCCCGCGGGCAACGTCGGCAGCACCAAAGTCGGATCGGGGCCACCGGTCGGGTCAAGCCACCAGATACCCTGTCGGTAATCTGTGTCATCGCTGCCGGTCGAGGGTGTATTAAGAATGAACGTGCCCATCGCACTGGTGAAATCATCACCAAGCGCCGCAGGGTCGGCCACCGAAAGGCTGGCGTCACTGCTGGTGAAGTCACCTGCCAGATAATGAGTGCTGGAAGGGTTCGGATCGCCATCCGGCACCGGCTCGATGGTCAGCACAAACTTGGCAGCACCCGCCAGATCGAACGAAAGTACATCAAACATGGTTTGGCTCGGGGTACCGCCGCCATCGACCGTGAAGACACCTGTCGAAACCGGACTGCCATTGACAATGACCCAGCCCTCATAGGCATAGTTGGGCCCGAGATCCTCAAGACCATTGAGATTCAGAGTCAGAGTGTGCATCGGTGCGGCAATCTGCATCGAGTGATTGTTGAAATACGTGCCCAGGCCATCTTTGTCCTCGATATCGAAATCGAAGTACTTGATGTGATTGTGCCGGAAGACTACCTCATGTGTGCCGAAGTTGGCCTGATAGCCACCGCGGAAGCGCTCGATCTGGTTGCGGTTGACATCGTCGTCATGCGGCCCGGCCGGATTGCCGGTGCCGTCGGGATTGTAGCAAATACCGAGAAGACCGAGATCGCCACCCATCAACTTGTTGCCGAAGACGCGGTTCGAGTAGGTCCCGCCACCACGCATGAAGATGCCGAGATTCACAAGCTCGATTCTGTTGCGAAAGATCAGATTACGAGCGCTATTGACCGCCATGATGCCAATCTGCGGCGCGACGCCATGCGCCGGATCGGCGAAGACATCATTGCCGGTGATCCGAACACCTCTGATGCTGACAAACTGACACTCCTGAAGTTCGACGCCCAGGCCGAAGTTCTCCAGGTTGCCGCCGTTGATCGCGGCGAACTGGACACCGTCGAGCACGACACCGCGACCCAGCTTGGCGCCGGGGCCAGTGAGCGTGTGGTTGCCGAGGTAGAGGTAAACCCAGTCCGATTGAATGACAATCGCATCATCGGCAGTCGAGAAATCGCCAGTCACGCGGTAGAAACCGGGGCTGGTAATTGTCGTCGGACCGTCGATGTCGTGCCAGAAACCGAACAGCGCCTGGGACCTGGCCAGATCCACGCCGCCCTTGGCATCATCTTCCTGAAGCGCCTGCTCAATCGCGGCACGCAGTTCGGGCGGCACATCGGCATTGGCCGCCTCGGCACCCACCTCCGGCGCAGCCAGCTCAGAGTTCGGCGACATGCTGTGTTCCTCGTTGGAACAGCCCCAGGCCAGCATCGCCACCACAAGTAAACCGCCGAGAAGTACTTTCCGTACCATTACTTTCTCTCCTTTGATTTTCGGTTCGCGGTTTTCGATTCTTTCCTTC
>JBDRQZ010000165.1:0-2828 GCA_043826025.1 bacterium
GATCGAGAGCTGGCTGATCGAGCATGAGACATTTTATGTGCTCAAGGACCCACTGGACACCGATTGCGACGGCAAAATACCTTTCGGTGTCACCCAACTTCTTTTTGCGCTTTACCATCCCGATGCCTGCAGCACCACGATGTCCTTTGAGATCTACGATGCTCAGGGCACGTGTTGTCCTACTCCCGGTGTCCGGCTTTATTCCAGCCCGACATATTCGGTGACTGTCGCCGACGGGCCAGGCGCAACATCCTTCCTGGTTGAGCTCGATGAAACAGTCTGTGTCTATGGACCATTTTTCATCAGCTTCACTTTTCCAGAGGGCAGCGATTGCTTTGAGCTCTTCACCGACGAGGATTCGTCCGCCTGCGGCAGCTACGCTTACCTGCATGACACCGATTCCCTGCTGGACTTGGCGGAGGTCGGTTTCCCCGGCCAAATCTGGGCCCAGGCGATGGGGCTCGATTCGCTGCAGAGCGGTTGCCCGCCACCCGACACGGATACAGTTTTGCTGATTTCTGAGGTATATGAGAACATCGCCCAACTGGATGGCAGCGAGGTTCAGGTTTTCGGGCAGTACGTCTATGATCAAGACAGCAAGCTGGTCAGCAGCTATCCGCAATACCTGCTCAACGAGCTGATGCCGCCAAGCAGTGTAGTATTCCTTGAAGGGACGCTGCCCGATTCCGCCTACTGGTTTGGCGGCACGATGGTTGTGACCGGCACCCTGAGCAGCGAGACTCATCCAGACCCCATCTATCCGCAGGATTCTCTTTATATCACGTTGACGGCCGATTCCTATGAATACCTGCTCACCGGCGGCGACACAATCGCGCTGGCCTGGGTTGCTGACCGAAGTGCCGACCAGGAATCGGCGCTGGGAGAGGAGACCGCCTGCGATCCCTGCAAGTTCGCGATTCTGGTCAGCGGTGGCGGCGACGCGGCCAACAACCGGCCGAGCTTCTGGAAAGACCTCGAGGCTCTCTACCGGCACAAGACCAAGGATGCCGCGCAGGGTGGCGGCGGTTACTGCCCGGAGAATGTCGAAGTAATCTACTACGAGGGGCAGCCTCCCGGTGACATGAGCTCGCCGATGCCTTACGCCCGCTGCACCAAAGAAAACATTCAGGAAGCCCACAGGCGAATCGCGGAGGCGATCGCCGAATGTCATCGTGACGGTGATACCGCCACGGTCCAAAAGATGTTTACCAACCATGGCGCCGACAATACCGGGGTGGTGCTATTGGGAGAGGAGATGTTGAGTCCAACCGAGTTGCGCGACATGCAGCAGGAACTGATCGACTCCTGCGCCGGCTTTATCTACGATGAGTTTCTCTGCTGTTATGGCGGCGATTTGACTAACGCCCTGAAGGAGCTCGACGACAAAGAAAAGACTGAGATTCACGCCAACTCGGCGGCCGGTGACAGCACCGTTGGCTGGGGACCGCCCAACAGAGTCGGCATCTTCCTGCAAAAGAAGATTGAGCGCCTGGAGGCGGGCGATGATTATCTGGACGCCGTCGACAGCGCGGTTGCCCACTATCAACTGTCAGTTGATGCGATACTTACCGTCCTGAACGAGGAAAAAGCAAAAGCTAAGGCCGCGATAGACACGACAACCTCGACGAACCGACTAATCGGACTGATCGAGCTGTTACTCAAACTGAATGAAGTAATCGGGAAGCTGGAGAAGGCCAGACTGGAAGGCTCAAAGAATTGGGTCAAGCTGCAATTCAAGGAATATTGCGAATGGAAGCGGGTTGTCTGTCCTCCCAACGGGCAGCTCGACCTCAAGTTCGATGGGCCCAGTGCCTGCGGGAATGTGTCTGTCTACAAAGAGAACTCGGAGGGCGCCCGGGTGAGGGCGAGAACTCTCAACTGGAACATCCCAGGCGGGATCGACTACAAGCCGGGCAATGAACGACGCACGCTCAAGGGCGATGAGGAGCGCACTGTCTATTGGATCCACAATGATAATGGCGCGATGACGATTCTGGTCGATGCCAAAAGCGATCAGGACACTACGACAGCGTCGGTCTCGAACCTCTCGGAGTTCGCTGGCGGCTCCTGCGGCGCGCGTGACGCGTCAGCCAATGAGTTTGGCTGGCTCAATCTGCCGGAACACATGACTACCGGCACTTTCGGCGACGGTTTCAATCTGCAAGAGGTGCCGGCGGTACTCTGCCCGCTGGAAGGCGTCGGCAACTACACCGCCCAGTTTGACATCCCGGTGTTCAACCAGTACTGGAATGATATGCAGTTGCAGTTTGAGGTGCTGGAAGTCTATCAACCCGGCACCCTGGTCATCAACTGTCCGCTCGCTGAGAATCCCTGGAGTGAGGTCAATGTCGATCAGCCCGGCAGCTACTCTGTCCACCTGGGCGGTATTTCCGGCCCGGTCAGCAGCGCCGAAGCTCTCGGTGAGATCAGCTTCGATGCCGCCACGAATGCCGTCTCATTCATCTGGGACTGCTGGAGCCTGCGGTCGCTGGTGGAGACCTCGCTGGCGGCGGCAGAGGAGATCACCGGTGAGGCACAGCTCCCGACCGCATTCTCTTTGGAGCAGAACTACCCCAATCCCTTCAACCCGGCGACGACCATCCGCTATACGCTGAGGCGCAGCGGTGATGTGCAGCTGGATATTTTCAATGTGCTGGGGCAGCAGGTGCGGCACTTGGTGGTTGATAATCAACCGGCCGGCACCCATGAGATCGAATGGAACGGTCGAGACAACGGCAATCGGGAACTGCCCTCAGGAGTCTATTTCTATCGATTGAGCGCGGGAGAATTCACGCAGTCGAAGAAGATGTTGCTGTTGAAATAGAGGG
>JBDRQZ010000166.1:0-4343 GCA_043826025.1 bacterium
AAAGTACCAATTATGAGAGCATAGAATAGAGTCTCGTAGTCTGTGCGGGTGACTACGACGGCGACGGCGATCTCGATCTCGCGGTGAGCAGCCTCTACCTTCCTGAGGATATCGCAATACTGCTCAACAATGGCGACGGCACGTTTGGCTCGAAGACGGAGTTCAGCCATTGTGGGATGATTGAAGAAGTCAATTGCGCAGACCTGAATTCCGATGGTCATGCGGATCTGGCCGCCGTGAGCACAGCGTTCGATAGTCTGGTCATTATGCTGGGCGATGGCTCGGGTGCTTTTGCATCCTATACCTGCTACGAACTTGGTAGTGGACCAACGGCGCTGGCGATTGCCGATTATGATGGCGATGGCGACCTCGATATCGCGACCTGCGATCACTTCACCGACTCGATTTCAGTCTGGTTCAACAATGGTGATGGTACTTATTTCGGTCGTGCAACCTATGGCGTGGGTAGTGACCCGATTGGCATCACCGCGGCGGATCTGGATGGCGACAATGATATCGATATCGCGACGGCAAATGTGTTTTCAGACAACGTGTCCGTTGTGCTCAACGACGGCGCCGGTGTCTTTGGCGCTCACACCGACTTTCCCGTTACCAATGGCCCCTGGGCAGTCTTCGCCGCTGATTTTGACGGCGATGGCGACATTGACCTTGCCACCGGCGATTACGAGGGATCAAACGTCAGTATTCTCAAGAATGATGGCGATGCCGACTTCTCCGCGCCGGTGATCTTCACTTTCAGTGAAATGGTGCTGGTCTCCGACATCTATGGCGCCGACTTCGATGGTGACGATGATATCGATCTGGCTGTCATCGGCCTGGGTAGCACTGACGCCTATGCCATCATCAATAATGGCAACGGCGTTTTCAGCGAAGGTAATAGCACGACGCACGAAGGTCTCGGTTCTGACGTGATCGCGGCGGACTTTGATGGCGACGGCGATCTCGATCTGGCAATCGCCAGTGAGTCCGGCCCCAGTGTCGCGGTCTCAATCAATAACTCAGCGCTGGCAACTGAAGAGCTCGAGCTTGGTGTGCTGCCCAGTGAACTGGAATTGCGGCAGAATTATCCTAATCCCTTCAACCCCACCACGGTGATTGAGTTCAATCTTGAACGTTCTGCCACCGCTGAGCTTGAGATCATCAATACCATCGGTCAGGTGGTGCGCTCCTTCGATCTGGGCCGTCGCGGAGCCGGGGTCCACCAGGTTGAGTGGGATGGGCTGGACGACGGAGGTAACAGACTCGCCACCGGCGTCTACTTCTACCGCTTGAGTGCAGACAATCTGGTGCAAAGCAAGAAGATGTTGCTGCTCAAATAGTTGAAAACATTTAGAAACAACGATCAAGACCACTCGGAGCCACATGGCTCCGAGTGGTTCTTTTACCGGTATGACGATGAGGCGTATTTTCGGCAAAGAAGTTCTCTGCCGGAAAGCGCTTGCGCATGATTCACGCAAATCATATTTTGACATAGGCTAATACAGCGCGGTTTATTGAATCCGACAAATCATCTGCGTCGCCACTCGCGCGATGAGAACAGATGACAACTAAAGGGCAGAACAGAACCGATAGGAGGTGAGCAGTCGAGACGGTACCTTCGTTGTTCTTTCGCACCATTTAAGGTGAACTAATTCAAGGGGAAAGGATTCTCACATGAAACGTATCGCGATTTCAATTCTTTGTCTGCTGTTTTTTGCGGTTGCAGAGCAGGCTTCTGCGCAATGTGATAATGAGGTTACGCGCACTGAAGTATCAGGAACATTTTATGGCCAGAGTGTCGCTATCATCGGCGACATCGACGGCGACCTCGTTGACGACTACATCGTGGGCGCGCCGAACGGCACCGAGCCCCCGATAAACCTCTCCGGTCTGGGACGCGCTTATGTTTACTCCGGCGCTAACCCACAGTCGGGCTATATCTGGAGCTACAGCGGCCAGTATTACATGCCCAGTCTGGAGATCCAAAACGGACAATTCGGTTATTGCGTCGCCGGCGATGTCAATGGCGATGGCTACCCGGACTTCATGGTTGGCGCTCCCAATTGGCGGGAGGAGTCCTCATATTGGCTTGCCACCGGCAGAGTCAAAGTATTTGAGGGCAATCCGGCCGGAGGTTACAGCAGTCTCAGTTTCCCGATTGTCGAGCAGCATGGCAAATACCGCGTTGGGACGAGTCTGGCGGCGATCGGCGACATCACCGGTGATGGCCGCGACGAGATTCTCATCGGCGCGCCCAAAGATCTCGCCATCGACGGCAACAATGGTATGGCCTATGTTTACTCTTACCAGTACAACGATGTCACTCATGTCGACGAGTGGGTGCTGGTCTATGAACTCGACGGTGTGAACCCGGAACGACTGTTCGGCAAAGTGGTCTCCGCGGCCGGCGATGTCAACCATGACGGTGTCCCCGATTTCATGGTCGCGGGGCCTGCCTATGGTGTCGAGTATGGTATTGTCTTCGTGTACTCCGGCGCTACCGGCACGCCGCTTTGGACCATCAGTGGCCAGTACAGCTACGCTAATCTTGGCCACGCGATGTCGCCTTTGGGCGATGTCAACGGCGACAATTATGATGATTTCGTGATTGTCGATAGTGACACAGTCCGTGTCTACTCCGGTCAGACCGGGACCGAGCTGCACAACTATGCAAACGGCAATCCCAGCTTCGGTACCGCTGTCTCGACCGTCGGCGACTACAACGATGACGGCATTCCCGATGTCCTGATCAGTATGCCGGACTATAGCAGCATGCACATCTTCTCCGGCGCTGCCGACGTTTGGCTTGCCAACATCGATGCCGGCGGCACGAATTTCGGCACCAGCCTTGCCGGGCCGCGCGGCACGCAAAGCGACGGCTACGGCATCACCGTCAGCGGCGCGCCGGGCAGTGATGAAGCATACGTTTTCAGTTGTGGCTACCCGGATGCCGATATCGAAGCCCTGCCAATGTCCGGCGACCGGCCGCTCACTGTTGATTTTGCTGCGAATTCCTCCCCCGATGTGACGGCTTGGGACTGGGACTTCGGCGATGGTGGCGACGCCACTGATGAAGACCCCAGTTATCAATATCTGACTTCAGGTAACTTCACGGTCTCCCTGACAATGACCGGTTATAAGGGTGAGCGCACGGAAACGCTCGCGGACCCGATCGTGGTCAATCCTGTGCTTCCGGAGGCCGTATTCAGCGCCACGCCGCAGAGTGGCGAGAGACCGCTAACTGTTTATTTCGTGCAGGATTCGCAGGGCAATCCAACTGAGTGGGACTGGGATTTCGGTGACGGTGGCAGCTCCGACGAGACGCAGCCTGTCCACGTCTACCAGAATCCCGGCCTGTACACGGTAAGTCTCACCGTGACGAATCAGGATGGCGAAGACACGGAGGTCAAACCCAACTTCATTACCGTGACCTATCGCACAATCTGGGTCGATGACGATGGTGACGATCTCACTGGCGATGGCAGCGAGTCGGCTCCCTATGCCACGATCCAGAAAGGTATCGATGAGGCTCTGGATGGCGATACGGTAATGGTCAAGGCCGGTACCTACTTGGGGGTCGGCAATCGCGACATCCAGTTCCCGGACTATTACCTCTATGTGATAGGTGAATCAGGCGTCGAAAGCACGATCATCGACCCTGAGGGCAGCGACCGGGCCTTCACTCTCCTCAACCGGGACGCGCTAATCAAGGGCTTTACTATTCAGAATGGTGACCGCACTTCCCAGGTGGACAAGGATGGTGGGGCCATCTACATTGATGGTGATCCCATTATCGAGGACTGCGTTATCAGGTCCTGTGCCGCCGAACACGGCGGCGGTATCTATGTGGGTGCCACCACGAGTCAGGCGGAGCTGCGCGACATCCTGTTTTATGACAACAGCGCGACGATTGCCGGCGGTGCTGTCTATGTCTCCGACGCCACCACCGTGATTGAGAACTGCACCATGGCGGACAACGCTGCGGTCGCTGGAGCCGCGGTTGCGGTGAGTGATCTTGGCGCCGCGACCTTGACTCGCGATCTGATCGCTTTTAACAGCTATGATGGAGTTGCCTGTGAGGGCGCCGGCGCGGCTGTCACCTTTGACTGCTCTGTCTTCTGGGAGCATTCGGGCGGTCATGTCACCGGTAACTGCTCCTTCCCCAGCGATCCGACGGAAGCTGTCGCGGCGGATCCGCTATTCTGTGATCGAGAAAACGACGATTATGGTGTGTACGTGGGCTCTCCCTGCGATCCGCAAGAGAGCGAATGCGAGTTGTTGGTAGGCGCGTTGCCAACCTCCTGCTCCGATCTCGATGATTGGTCGGTGGAAATGGGCCGACT
>JBDRQZ010000167.1:0-3616 GCA_043826025.1 bacterium
TCATCTTTGATGCCGGCCATCTCCACCGCCGCATCGACCGCAGCCAGCACCGAGCCTTCCTCATCGGCGAGACCATTCTGGAGCGCGCTGAGTCCGCTCCAGACCCGCCCCTGCGCGATCACCCGCACCGAATCCAGTTGCAGCGAGCGCCCCAGAGCGACGATCTCCAAGAATTGATCGTAGAGGGTCCTCAAGTGATAGCGCAGCACGTTGCGCTCCTCATCGGTAAAAGGCGTTGTGAAGGAGAACATTGCCGCGCGCCGGCCGCGCGTGATTGTCTCACTGGTGATCCCCAGTTTTTCCTGCAGCCCGGCGATCACCGGCTTACCGCCATAGACGCCGATCGAGCCGGTTACCGTCGACGGCTCGACAAAGATGCGATTGGCAGCGGCGGCGATATAGTAACCGCCGGAGGCGCAGGCATCCGACATCGAGACAACCACCGGCTTACGTTGCCGCGCCTGCCAGACCTCGCCCCAGATGATATCGGAGGCGATGGCATCGCCACCCGGGGTGTCGAGTCGCAACACCAGAGCCTTGACATTGGAGTCGCGCGCGGCCCGCCGGACCGCAGCGGCAATTGTCGATGCCCCTGCCTTCTTGCTGCCCGACCAGAGCGAATTCGAGGTGTTGCGTTCCAGCGGGCCCTCAATGCCGATCAAAGCAATCTGCGGGGGAGTCCCGAAGCGCTCCCGAAAGCGGGGTTCTTTCTGGTAGTCATCGATGGAGACTCGCACGAGATGGTCGGAGAAGGTCGCGCGGAGACGATCCTGATATTCGCTTTCATATAGAAGGTCATCGACCAACCCACCCGAATCGGCCTGCGCGGCGCTGAACGGCCCGTGATCGATCAGATTGGCAATCTTTTGCGGCCCAATCCCCCGACCGCGCGCGATCCCGGTGACCAGCTCGACGTAGATGTCATCTAGCAACGCTTCGACTGCCTCGCGGTACTCAGGGCTCAGCGAAGTTTCAGTATAGCGATCAGGGGCGTTCTTGTACTTGCCCATCTTCTCGATCTGCGGCTCGATCCCGATTTTCTCCAGCGTACCGGCGTAGAATTCAATCTCCGCGCGCAGTCCGATCAGCAAAAGGCCATCGACCGGGGTCATGAAAATCGAATCGGCGGCGCTGGCAAGATAGTAGCCGCCATTGCTCGACATCGTTCCCAACCGGCAGATCACCGGCTTGCCCGATTCGCGAAAATCCAGAAGCGCCCGGCGGAAATCGGTGAGCTTGGCCCACCCGAGTTGAGAGCCATTGATATTGAGGATCAAGCCTTTGACCGTGGGATCAGCCTTGGCAGCCCGAATTCGCGCGAGTTTCGTGTAGACCGTCGGCTCCGGGTCACGAAAGAGAAATCTGCTGCCTGCCTGCTCCGGGATATCCCCGAAGATGTTCAGTTCGAGTACCTTGCCCGGAGTGTGCAGAAAAGAGGGTCGACGCGAGACTGAGGAGCCGGCGTAGACCGTTGCTCGCTCGTACTTTGCCTTGCGGTCAAAGAAACCTTCGCCGCCAATGTAAGAATCCCCAAAGGAGGCCTGCAATCCCAGCCCGAAACGCTGCTCATTGCCGATTCCGGCATAGACACTGAGTCCCGGTTTCAAATTAGCTTGCGCGGAAAGTCGCCAATTCGCCTCGCGCAGTGTCTGACCATCATAGAGCCGCAGATCCCCGCCGATTGTGAATTTCTCACCCAGCGGCCGCAGAGCGGCGCTTAACAGATATCCACGCGCCGACTTCTCACCATCGAAGCTGTTGCGATTGATATTCTGGACCTGCCCCGCCAGCGCAAAGCGTCGGTCGAGATGGTAGGTTAAGGCGTAATTCCAGAAATGTGCGTTATCCAGCGCCTGCCAATCGGAGCCGAAGTGGGTGTAGGAAAGTCCGCCGTAGAGATCGCGCCAGATCCGCGACGAGACCGCCAGGTCATACCTGGAGACAACGTTGGGATAGCCGAGTCCGAAACGCTGATAGGCAAAGCCGACTCCCGAGGTCGCAACGAAAAAGGCGTTGTCACCGGAGAGATCCCCCTTCTCGAAGCTGTGGCAATAGAGCAACCCAATCGGCTTGTTGATAAACAACGCTGCCGGATTGCGGACTACCGCCTCGGTGCCGCTAACGGCGGCAGCGGGGTACTCGGGAAAAGCAAAATCGGCAGTCAGGGGAGGTTCCGCCGCCGACAATCCGGCGTGCAATAATATCAGAACCAGGATTTCAAGGACAAAGACTCTGGATGTTTTCAAATCAGCACCTGCGACAGCTTGGAGTTACAACTCGTCGGTTGACAGCTCCCGCAAAGATATGGTGCCTACACCTCGCATGTCAACGTCGATCTGGTGCTGACCTCTCCCGCTGACGCCGTTGAGCATCGTGCGAGTCACGAGTTCAGTCTTGATCGGGATGCCGGAGGTATAAATGCGGCCTCCCTCATCGACGCGAAGATTGAAGTTGGCATCGATTTGCGGCGGCAAGGAGAGCTCAACTTTGCCATGCGAGTTGATCAGGGTCAGATCGCCGTTGAGCCGTGTAACTTCAAGCTGCAAGGTCGAACTCTCGGTGCGAATCTTGGAGCGACCCGATTCAAGCTGGATGCCGGTGGCGCGAATCGGGGCCAGGTCGGTGCGGACATCCAATTCACCGGTGACATTCTCCATGACAATCATCCCGTTGGTGTTGCGCAGCGTCACGGTGCCCAGTTTGCTGTCGATCTCGGAAAGCAGAATCGGTCGGGCCGAGGTCCGGACTGTCACGGGCCCGCTGCAGTGCGTGACTTTCACGGCGCTGTTCTCCGTCGAAACTTTCACTTTGCTGCTGATATCGCTGACCACAACATCGCCGAACTCGTTGCTGATATCCACCGAGGCAAAGGGGCCCACGATCTCGATCTCATGCGCGGTGGTCCGCACATACACTTTGAGGCCCTCATTGGCGGGAACCGTAACCTCCAACTCCAGCCGCCCGGAAAAATCGGTGCCACTCCAGGGCGGCCGCGAGGGTGTCTCGGCGGCGATGGCTAGCTCATTTTCGAGTTCCTCGACCCGCACGTTAATGTAATCCGCAAAGGTTTCGGCCTGCTCGGTGGAGGAGGCTTTGAGGATTTTTCGGTAGGTAATAACCGATTCATCGGTGCCACCGGCGCGGATTCTGAGGGTTCCACCGATGTATGAAGAAGAGGTAAAAGAGAGATTGTCGTACTCCTGGGCCAGCTTGACCGTGGTAATCGTCTCGGTCTCGTAGCGGGAGCCCGACACCTTCTCAATGCGCTCAGCAAATAACTCCGAGCTTGCCAGCGCGAGGATCAACGCAGCGGTCAACAACAATTGTCTCATCACCGTCAAGTTACGGTCCGGGAAAGCATGCGGTTTCATATCAGTTTCATCCTCTCCGAGATTCGACTAATCGCGATTGCGGCCGCGGCGGCGACATTTAGCGACTCGACCGAGGCGGCTGTTCTGATCCTGAACATCTGCGGCTCCAACGCGCGAACCTGCTCACTCAAGCCGCTGCTCTCCGCCCCCAGCACAATACAAACCCGCTCACTCAATTGCAACTGCTCAAGCTCAGCCGTGGCTTCGCCGGCGGCGGCAATCAGCCCTACCTGATTAGATTTCAG
>JBDRQZ010000168.1:0-9703 GCA_043826025.1 bacterium
ATCGTTCTGAAGGGGCTGATCGGTATGCTCCCGCTCCGCTCCGGCTTGAATCCCACCTCGACGTTCGTAATGACCATGATGTCATCGTGCTTAGTTTGCTACTCTCCGAAATTTCCGCACACATCCAGGCCACCAATAAAGAGAGAGACTCCTCAGTCAGGCAGCAAGAAAACTCTTGTCATTGCTGTCTAAGAAAGCAGATATGAAGAAGGGTGGAGAAGCTGTTAGATTAACCTGGCCGCTCTCGACTGAGAGCGGATTTCTGGAGCGACCTAATGCGTAAAAGAGTGACGATCATAGCAATAATCGTTTTGGCAGTAGTTGCCGTCGCCTATCTGCTGTTTTTTGGAGGCGCCAAGACGGACGGGGCGGGATACCAACTGGCGGCGCTAGCCCGAGGCGATATCGAAAACACGGTCTCAGCCACCGGGGTGCTCTCACCGGTCACTACGGTTGAAGTTGGGACGCAAGTCTCGGGCACGCTGGCGTCAGTATTCGTCGACTTCAACGACACTGTCAAAGCGGGCCAGATACTGGCGGTGGTGGACACAGTTCTGCTGCATGCCTCAGTCGTTGAATCCCAGGCCACTTTGGAGCGCACCGAGGCGCAACTTAAGCAGGCCAAAGCCGACTACCAGCGGGGCGAGGAGTTGTTCGACAAATCGCTGATTTCGGAGGAGGAGTTCCTGCCTTACGAGGTCAGTCTTAAGACGCAGGAAGCGAATCTCAAGTCGGCCCAGGCCTCGCTGTTGCGCGCCAAACAGAACCTCGACTATGCCGTGATTCGCGCGCCGATCACGGGCATTGTGATCGACCGCAGTGTGGAGGCGGGGCAGACCGTGGCGGCAAGTCTCTCGACGCCGACGCTGTTTCTGATTGCGCAGGATCTGAGCCGAATGGAGATTCTGGCCGAGGTCGACGAGAGCGATATCGGTGTTATTAAGGAAGGGCAGGAGGTGCGTTTTGAAGTCGCGGCCTACAGCGATAAAGAGTTCAGCGGCAAGGTCAAACAGGTGCGGATGCAGCCGCAGACGATTTCGAATGTCGTGACCTATACCGCGGTAGTCGAAGCGGAAAATCCTGATGGACTTCTGCTGCCGGGAATGACGGCAACGGTGGATTTCATCACCGATAAACGCACCGATGTACTGCTGGTGCCCGCCAAGGCGTTGCGTTTTCAGCCATCGGCGGAGCAACTGGCCGCCTTTCAGGAAAAGATGAAGGAGCGCTTTGCGAGCCGTCGCGGCGGCGAACCGGGTGACTCGACCGGTGGTGGAATGGCTCGACAGGGTGGCGGTTTCGGCGGTCAGGGAATGTCGGGCAATCGCGGCGGCAATGGCAGCTTCGGGATGGTCTGGTACCTCGATTCGCTCGGTCAGCTTGCCGGCGCGCCGCTGCGCACCGGTCTTACCGATGGCACCAATACCGAGGTGGTCGGTTCGCGAGCATTGACTGAAGGCATGGAGATCATCGTCGGCACCGCGGCCGAGACCTCGAATTCAACTCAGCAGAGCAGCAACATGATGGGTGGGCCGAGTGGCTTTCGGGGACCGCCACCGGGATTCTAGCGGTTCTCCAGCGAAAGCAGTAAGATATGAATAAGGTAATCGAAACCAGAGCACTGAGTCGCACTTTTCAGGTGGGCGATATCGCCGTGCGGGCGTTGCGCGGCATCGATCTGACAATCGAGCCGGGCGAGTTCATCGCGATCATGGGTTCCTCCGGTTCGGGCAAGTCGACTCTGATGAATCTGCTCGGCTGTCTCGACACGCCGACTGAAGGTGAGTACATTCTCGACGGCGACCGGGTCGACAGCTTGAGCAAGAATGAACGAGCCGCAATTCGCAATCGGAAGATTGGCTTCGTCTTTCAGGGATTCAACCTGCTGGCGCGCACCACGGCGCTGGAGAATGTTGAACTGCCACTCTTCTATGACCGGGCCAACCATGTGCCGAACCATCGCGAGGCGGCAATCGAAGCACTGACTCGTGTCGGGCTCGCCGACCGTCTCGATCACTCGCCGACCCAGCTTTCCGGCGGCCAACAACAGCGGGTCGCGATTGCGCGGGCGTTGGTCAACCAGCCCGCGATGTTGCTCGCCGATGAACCAACCGGCAATCTTGACAGCCGCACCACGAAGGAAATCGTCGAACTCTTTCGCCAACTCAATGAGGAAGGTGTCACAGTGATCCTGGTGACCCATGAGCAGGATATTGCAGCGGCGACCGGTCGGGTAGTGCGGCTGCGTGATGGTCTGATTGTTGCGGATGGCTTGTTTGCGGCCGACCCTGAAATGGATCTGGGGAATTAAACATGGTATCACTTGCCAAACTGACGCGGGCCGCATTCGGCAGCATTCTGAAAAATCGGATGCGCAGCCTCTTGACTTCGCTGGGGATTATCATCGGGGTCAGCGCGGTGATTATCATGGTCGCCGTGGGTGAGGGTTCGAAGGCGCAGATCGAAAACAGCATTAATTCGCTCGGCACCAATCTGCTGATGGTCTTCCCCGGCAGCGCCACCTCGGGTGGCGTGCGGATGGGCATGGGCAGTTTCAACCGGTTCACTTTCGATGATGTCGAGAAGATTCGCAATGAGGCGACACTGTTGGCGGGGGTCTCGGCGATTGTCCGTTCCGGCGGACAGGTGATCGGCGGCGGCGCGAACTGGAACACTTCGGTCCTGGGCGTCGATCCGGAGTACTTCACGATCAGAAACTGGGAGATCCAGGATGGCGAATTCTTCACCGAACGTGATGTAGTCGGCCGTCGTAAGGTCGCGCTGCTCGGCAAGACTGTCGCCGATGAGCTCTTTCCCAGTTCCGACCCCATCGGTCAGAAGATTCGGATTCGCAATATTCCCTTCACAGTCACCGGTGTGCTGAAGGAGAAGGGCCAGACCGGTGTCGGGCAGGATCAGGATGATGTTATCCTGGCGCCTTCGACCACAGTGCTCTATCGACTCAAGGGGCGGCAGTATGTCGACTATCTCAACGCCAGCGCAGTTTCGACCGAGCAGCTCGATGCCGCCATTGCAGAGTTAAAGACAGTCCTGAGGGCGGCACACAAGCTCGATCCGGGCGATGATGATGATTTCACGATCCGCAGTCAGGCGGAGATCACCGAGGCGGTGACCGAGACAAGTCGCACGATGACTCTGCTTTTGGGTTCGATTGCGGCAGTGAGCCTGCTTGTCGGCGGTATCGGGATTATGAACATCATGCTGGTCTCGGTGACCGAGCGCACCCGCGAGATCGGTATCCGGCTTTCGGTCGGCGCGCGTGAGAGCGATATTCTGGTGCAGTTTCTCACCGAGGCGACCGTGCTGAGCGTGACCGGCGGTATCATCGGGATTTTGCTCTCGGCGGCGGTGGTCGCCGGGCTCAACAGATGGAGCAGCCAGCCGGCGGTGATCACGCCGACGATTGTCGTCCTGTCTTTCATTTTCTCCGCCGCGGTCGGCATCTTCTTCGGTTTCTACCCGGCCCGCAAGGCGGCGCGGCTTGACCCGATTGATGCGCTCCGGCACGAGTAAGCTCCCCAGTCAGCCGTAAATTAGCGGCTTCACAAAATCTGCTTGACATTTGCATCTATTTGGCGATAATGCCAAATATGACCGGGAGGTCAAGGTGAAGTTGATGGATAGAAATACCAGGAACCAGTATGAGATGCGGGCGGCGATCATCAAAGCTCTGGCGCACCCCACCCGGCTGTTTATTGTCGACGAACTTGCGCGCGGCGAGCGCTGTGTTTGCGAACTGACCGAGATGATTGGCGACGATATCTCCACTGTTTCCAAGCACTTGGCGGTGCTAAAGCGCGCCGGCCTGGTCGAGGATGACAAGCGCGGCTTGCAGGTCTGGTATCGATTGCGGGTGCCCTGTATCCTGAAGTTTTTCGGTTGTGTGGAGGATGTGCTGACCGCCAATATCCGGCTGGCGGCAAGCAAATAGCCCAGGCTCTTTTTTTGAATCCTTATTTGGCGAGATGGCCAATTAGGTGGAGTCGGGAAGTCCAGATTCGAGGATGATGGAGTGAATTGGAAATCTGAGTGGAAAGCGCTGACGGCGATTGTCGGTCTCTTCCTGCTGTTGTTCTTCCTGCCGCTTGACTCTTTGCAGTTAGGTGGCGCGCTTTTCGAGGCTCTCGCGCTCGCTCAGTGGTACGCACGCGAGCACGTGATCCTCTGCCTGGTGCCGGCTTTCTTTATCGCCGGGGCGATTGCGGTCTTTGTCAGCCAGGGCTCGGTGATGAAGTATTTGGGGGCGAAGGCGAATAAGTTTGTCTCCTATGGCGTCGCCTCGGTCTCGGGCACAATTCTCGCTGTCTGCTCCTGCACGGTGTTGCCGCTCTTTGCCGGAATCTACCGGATGGGCGCGGGGCTGGGACCGGCGACCGCGTTTCTCTACTCCGGCCCGGCGATAAATGTGCTGGCGATCATTCTCACGGCGCGGGTTTTGGGGATTGAGCTGGGTATCGCCCGCGCGGTTGGGGCGGTGGTGTTCAGTATCGTGATCGGTTTGCTGATGCACTTAATCTTCCATCGTGAAGAGAAGGCCAGAGTGGCGGCGCAGATGGCACTGCCGGAAGCGCCCGCCGGACGTTCCCTCAGCAAGAACGCGCTTTACTTCGCAGTGCTGGTTGCGATTCTGGTGTTCGCGAACTGGGGCAGACCGGAGACATCAGCCGGTTTCTGGTTTTCAATTTATAGTTACAAGTGGCTAATCACCGGTATCGCCGCGCTGGGGCTCGGCGCGATGCTGATTTGCTGGTTCAAGATGCCCTGGCTGCCATTGGTTGCGGTTGCTGCAGTGTCCGCTCTGGTAGCACTCATCATGCCACATGAGCCTTTGCTGGCTTTCGCGGCAGCAGTTATCGGTCTGTCGCTGGTCATCAGTCGACGCGGCGATGAAGTCGGCGACTGGTTCGCGCAGAGCTGGGGTTTTGCCAAGCAGATCCTGCCGCTACTTTTGGCCGGGGTGCTGGTTGCGGGACTGCTTCTGGGACGACCCGGCTCGGAAGGTTTGATTCCCGCGCACTGGATCAGTGGTGCAGTCGGCGGTAATTCGCTTTGGGCGAACCTGTTTGCCGCAGTCGCCGGAGCTTTCATGTATTTTGCGACTCTGACCGAAGTTCCGATCCTGCAGGGGCTGATCGGCAATGGCATGGGCAAGGGACCGGCGCTGGCGCTGCTCTTGGCCGGGCCGGCGCTTTCGCTGCCCAACATGCTGGTGATCCGTTCGGTCATGGGTACCACGAAAACGCTGGTCTTTGTGGGACTGGTAGTCGGGATGGCGACGATTTCCGGGATCATTTATGGTGCGATATTCTAGGAGGAATGATGGCTAAAAGTGTAAAGATACTGGGTCCGGGCTGCCCCAAATGCCAGACCCTGTTGAGAAACACCGAGCAGGCGGTGGCCGAACTCGGGCTGGAATGTGAGGTCGAAAAGATTACCGATATCATGCAAATCACCTCGTTCGGCGTGATGATGACGCCGGCGTTGGTGGTCGATGGCGAGGTCAGAGCGGTCGGTAAGGTGCCGTCGCTGAAGGAACTGAAAGAAATACTCTCTTGAGATAGAGTGGAGGAATAAACCAATGACATCTCGCGTTATCCTATCCGCGATTGCGATCATGGTGGCAATCTCATTCTGTGCCATTGCTCAGGCGGACAATGAAGCGGTTGTTGCTCAGGTAGCTACTGACACGACGACATCCACGGACAGTGTGGATGTTGCCGACCAGTCGGTCGTGACCTATTTTCACGGCGATGTTCGCTGCGCGACCTGCAAGAAACTGGAGGCCTACTCGCATGAGGCGATTGTCGAGGGCTTCAGCGACGAACTCAAATCGGGCAGCCTGGTCTGGCGCACCGTCAACTATGATGAGGATGCCAACAAGCATTACATCGACGACTACAAGCTCTACACCAAGGCGCTGATTGTCTCGAAAATGAGTGACTCAACCGAAGTCGGCTGGGTAAATCTGGAGAAGATCTGGTCCCTGGTGGGTGACAAGGATGAGTTCGTCAAGTATGTGCAGACCGAAACGCGCAACTTCATGTCTCCAGCCGCCGAGCCTGAAGCCGCCGAGGAATAATGGAGCCATATCTCGTTGCGCTGACTTCGGCCTGCTGGCTGGGAATCCTGACCTCGATCTCTCCCTGTCCGCTGGCGACCAACATTGCGGCGATCAGCTATATCGGCAAACGGGTTGATCGCCCCGGCTATGTGCTGCTGGCCGGTCTGATCTACACTCTGGGCCGAACGATTTCCTATCTGGTGCTGGCGATTTTGCTGGTGGCGAGTGCGCTGGCAGTACCCGAGCTTTCCTTCTTCCTGCAGCGTTACATGAATTCGGCGCTCGGACCGATTCTGGTGGTCGTTGGCCTTATGCTTCTGGGTGTGTTCCGGATCAATATGTCCGGTCCGAGTTTCGGCAAGAAACTACAGGGCAAAGTGGAGAAATGGGGTTTGTGGGGGGCCGGTCTGCTGGGGGTGCTCTTTGCGCTATCTTTCTGCCCGGTCTCGGCGGCCCTGTTTTTTGGCAGCCTGCTGCCGCTTGCTTTGCAGCATCAGTCTTCGATTATCATTCCGGGTGTGTATGGTATCGGCACCGCCTTGCCGGTCGTGGTGTTCGCGGTGTTCATCGCTTTGGGTGCGGCCTGGCTGGGGAGGGCCTTCAATGCCCTGACTCGTTTCGAACTCTGGGCGCGCCGGGTTACTGGCGCAGTGTTTGTTGTGGTTGGGCTGTACTACATCGCGACTTACATACTCAAGCTTGATCTCTGATCTGCAATTCGCTGCCTGAATTCCCTTGGGCAAGCGCTGGGTGCGACTCTCGCATAACGTTTCAGATCGCTCCGAATTCCCGCTTGACTGCTGCTCAGAAAATCCTATACTCCTGTCAGACATCGTAAGACAACTCGGAATCAGAGATCGGGCAAGCGGGGTAGACTTCGTCGCGAGACTCGCATCGTCACCGCGAATCGGCTGACTCGATGCAAAGCGATGCGTCGGGCGATCTCTGCGCTGCCGCAGTGCTCTTGAGAGCAAGCATCAAAGTCTGCGGGCCGAATGTTGCCCGTCTGCACTGCTCATTGCCAGTGTACGGAAAGGAGGTGCTCAGGCTACGACTGGCAATCTTGGCGAAGTAAGAATCGAAAGGACAAAGGGTCGAGGCAATCGACAAAGGAGGATGTAAAGATGGGACTTGCAACTCTTAACGTCTTCGTCTCGGGAATTGACGATCCCTGCACGGTCGATCCCCGAACCTGGTATGTGACGATCTACGACTGCGACGGCAATGTTGTGGAGCACTGTGGCCGCAGATATGTCGTCCTGCCGGCGAAGTGCGGGCACCTTGAGGTGACCTTGCCCCCGGGCTGTTACCGGGTGACTGCCGTATGGGGGTTCACCGTAGTCAAACCGGGCCTGGTCTACCACGCCAATCACTTCACCGACTCGGCCATCGTCCAGGTTTGCTGCAATCAGATGACCTGTGTGAAACTGTTTAATCCGAGTGCGCATCGCTGCGGCTTCATCTACCTGCGGGCGCTGCATGATCTGCTGGCGCAGAAAGCCATTCCGCCGAAACTGGTCGAGGCGGCGGAGGCGGCTATCACGGCGATCAACAAGCACCTCGGTCAGCCGGAAAAGCCTTTCGAGCTTGGTCACTATGAAGAGATCGTGAAGCTGGTCAAAAAACAGGAGAAACCATCGTAGAGGGGTGAAACCGGCCGGCCGGTTTCGCCTCTCGGTGCATTGACAAAGTCGCGGGGCAGTCACTTGGTGGCTGTCCCGCGGCTACGGTCTGGGTGTCGTCGGACCTATTGCGGCTCCAACTCCTCCGGTTCCAGCAGGTGGCCCACAAAGAGTGAGGAGTTCTTCACGAAAAAGACCACCGGGAAATCACCGGCTAGTTGTTCCAGTCGCTCCACATAGCTGAGTTCTTCGCCCGCCTTGGGTACCGCCAAACCGAGAAAGACGGCATCGGCGCTCCGGCTGTGGTGGTGGATCAGTTCGGTAATGCTCGCTTCTTCCGGCTTGATGAAGACATCAGACTCCGCCTCGATCCGCGTATCCTGCAGCATGGTCTCCAGATAGCGGCGGGTGTTCTGCTGGGCGAATTCATTGGAAGCTGCGCAGAGCACCTTTAGTTCTGCACCGCGCCACTCCGGGTTGCGGGTCAGCAGATAGGCCAACAGCAGCATCAGGTCGCTGTTCTGCTGCAACCCACCCCACCAGACATGGATCTCACGACTTGACTTGCGCACCGGGAAGAGATGCTGCGGACTGATCTTGCCGATCACCACCGATTTCTTGATTTGTTCGAGACGACGCGTGGTCATGAGAAACTCCGCCAGAAGCTGCGGTTCTTTGGGCCAGCCGAGTACGATCGTGTTGCTGGCAAATCCGGCGATACCGTTGGCCTGCGACACGTCGACAATACCATCGACAACATTCTCGACAACATCGACCTCGGCGAAAACCGTGAGGTCCTGCGCCTCCATCAACTCGTCGATAGTTTGTAGCCGCTCTTCAATCTTCAGATCAGTTGCGAGCAGATCGCCGACGACCAGTTCACAGACAGTCACCACCCCACGATTTTGACTGAACCAGGAGGCGAACTTGATCAGGTCCAACTTGCGCTGCGCGTCATCGACGAAGACAAGAATATGGGGCCGCCAATTGCGCGCGCTCATCGTGCGGCGCGAAAGACGGATCAAAGCCCAGCGCAAGACTGCCTCATACAAACCGCGTCGGGCATCGCCCCAGGTAGCGCGCTTCTCGCGGCGGGTAAACAGGAGCCAGAGGAGCAATTCAATCGCCAGGGCTGCCAGACTGGCCAGTGGGCTGATGAGGAACATCACCCACAAACAGGCCAGGCCACAGGCGATGTTCACCACCCAGGGTATTCGAAACCGGGGACGCCAGGAAGGATCGCCGGAAAGGGTCTCCAGACCGGCAACGACATTGATGGTGCCGTAGACTGTTAAGAAAAACATGGTCACCACCTGCGCCACGGCATTGAGATCGCCCAACAGCACACAGGCCAGAGCAATTGCCGCCGAGAGCACCAGGGCGACGACGGCACCCCGATTGCCTGAGACGAAGGCGCGGAAACTGCGACCGACCGCCTGGTCGCGCACCACGGCCTGCAAGGTTCGCGGCGCTCCCAGCACCGAGCCGACCGCCGAGGAGAGAATCGCGCCCCAGAGTCCGGGGAGAATCAGGATCGCTCCAAGTGGCGCGATCTTGAGCCAAATCAGCGAATCACTCTGCAGTTCTTCGGCGCTCGCCGCGAGGGAGAGCAGGAATGGCACAATCAAGTAGACGACGAAGCCGGTGACCGTTGCCGCAATCGCGCCGAAGGGAATGGCGCGCGAGGGATTTTTCAGATCCCCCGAAAGGCTCAAGCCCGCCATGACGCCGGTTACTGCCGGGAAGAAGATGGCGAACCCGGCCCAGAACTCGATCTGGGGCAGACTGACCAGTGCCAGCCGGGTCGGGTCACCTTTGAGAATCGCGCCCACGGTCAGCGCCACCAGGGAGATACCGACCACGACCAGCAGTGGGATCTGAGTGCGCAGCGCTACTTTTGCCCCATAGAAGGAAAGCAAGCTGACCAGCGCGATTACGGCAAGACTCACAAGACTCAACGGCACATCAGGCCAGACAATGCGTAGCGATTCTGCCAGAC
>JBDRQZ010000169.1:0-6107 GCA_043826025.1 bacterium
TGGGTGGCGCCATCTCCGGTGAGCATGGCATCGGCTTGGCGCACAAAGAGATGCTGGCAGCGCAGCAACCTGAGCTGATCGACCTGTTCAGGCAGCTCAAAAAGGTCTTCGATCCGCGCGGAATTCTCAATCCGGGCAAGCTCTTCGATCTCTAGGCAGCCCGAATTCGGAAGGATTTATCATCTACTCCCCAAGTCGCTGTTGAATCAACAGCCGATGGCCGATAGCCGTATATAAACTGAGGCGGCAAGCGTGTCGGCGTGCGCCGCCGACGGCCTTAACTCTTGACAAAATCAGCCTCAATGGCTAAGTTGTTAATGGACTTAGGTACTTACGCATTGGACCACAAACCGCTGGAACCCACAGCCCAGCAAAACAGGTGAGTTGAACTATGACCGAGCTAAGGAAGAGTGCCATGCTGTTTCTGGCGGTCGTGTGCGGGTGTCTTTTTCTCGTAGGCCCACTCACGGCAGCCAGCGGCTATGACCGCGACCGAGCAATTGACGAGGGACTCTATGAGATTCCCGCCCGTGGCCCCAACTGGTGCGGAAATACGATTTTGATGGAGCGCTGGCTGGCGGAACAGAAAGACAAGACCGGCGAGAGCGCCTTGGAGCTTCCGTACTGTGCCACCAACGGACCTTGTGACGTCGCCTCGACGCGCGACAATTATTATCCCGGCTCTTATCCGGAGATCTACTTTATTCGACTGGTGGTCCACGTTTTTGCTTACGACGATGGTAGCGGACCCTGCGCCAGCGAGTCAGATGTCTTAGCAATGGTCGACAGGATGAATGATGACTTCCGGCCGGCAGGAATCCAGTTTGAGATTCAGAATATCGAAGAAGTCTGGGTCACTGATTATCTCAACTTGTATTTCGATAATTCTTCGGCGGACTCGACCATGAAGCTGCTCTATTCGACGTCGCCCAGCAACACAATGAATATGTATATCGTCAATATTGTCAGCTCCGAAGGCGATATTCTCGGTTATTCCTATCTGCCACATCAGTTTGCGCTGAACTATCGCTCCGGCTGCGTAATCGATGAGACGGTTGTCAGTTATGCCGATGCGACCGCGAGCCATGAGTCCGGGCATTTCTTCGGCCTGCATCACACCTTCCGGGGTGTGGATGAAGTCACCGCGTGCAGCGGTTGTTACGAGGAGCCGCAAGGCGGTCAGACCAACAATGACGCGGTCGGCGACTATTGCTCCGATACCCCGCCGACTCCCACGAACTTCACCTGCGATCCGCCGGGCGGGACCGATGCCTGTAGCGGCTTTCCCTGGGGCCTGACTCAGGTCGAGAACTATATGGGTTACTCTGCCGATTACTGTCAGGAGTTCTTCACCCAGCAGCAATATGCGCGCATGCGTTGCTGGTTCCTTGACGAACTCTTGCCGCTGAATATTCCCGATGTCGATGGCGACGATGTTCTCAATGCCGCCGACAATTGCCCCCATGTGGCCAATACCGATCAGCTTGATGTCGACGGCGACACGGTTGGTAATGTCTGCGATAACTGCATGAATACCCCGAACCGGGATCAGGCGGACTACGATAACGATGGTATCGGTGATGTCTGCGATGACTGTACGGACAGCGATGATGACGGCTACGGAGATCCCGGTTTTGCCCTGAACACCTGTACCGACGACAACTGCCCATACATTTTTAATCCCGGACAGGAAGATAATGACAACGACCTGCTGGGGAATCTCTGTGACAACTGCCCCGACGACTACAATCCGGGTCAGGAGGATGAATGGGATGACGGCGTCGGCGATCTCTGCGATGGATACGTCCACATCTACCCAGACGATCTGCCCGACACGATCTACAAAAGTCAACCATTCGAGTACTTCTTCCACGCGGTGGGAGCCGAACCGCCATATAGTTGGTTCAAGCAGGGTGGCGATCTGCCGCTCGGCACCTACTTTGAAGGTGGCACGGTCGGGCGCATTTATGGCACACCGAACTGGAATTCGACCTATTACTTCACTATTCGCTGTGCCGACAGTGGCTCTCCGACGCAGTCGGACACGGTCTATAACCTGCGGATCGTAGTCACCGACGCCCCGCCGCCGGATTATATCTGCGGCGACTGCAACGACGATGAGATCGCCAATATCACCGACGCCGTCTATCTGGTTAATTACATCTTTAACTTTGGACCGGCGCCGATTCCGCTAGCGGCCGGCGATGTCAACTGTGACGGTGTTCCGAACATCACCGATGCGGTGTACCTGATTCAGTTCATCTTCAGCGATGGCCCGCCGCCTTGCGACCCAAATAACGATGGTACTCCGGATTGCTGATATCGACGTAAGTAGTTGATTTGTGAGCCTCCTTGCCTGCAGGCGGGGAGGCTCCTTCTTTTGCGGCGGCACGCTCGCTCCTCAGTAACCTGCGGTCGCTTTCCCGCGCTCCGCATATTCCAGGGCAAGAGCAAAGTGCTCAAATGCCGCCTATGAATACTTGACAGAATCGACAATACTGACTATGTTAGTAGTGATTAGTTGCGACTGACTACTAGCCCAAGTTGCCGAGCCCAGTCCTCGCCCCGAAAACCGAGCGGCCGAGGTTGGTTGTCGGCCGATAAGTTTTACAAATGGACAGAGATCGATTAGCTGCAACTTTACCGGTGGAGCAATGAAAATATGAGAAAGCTACTCTTGGCGTGTGGCCGAGTGAAGAGCGCTTGGCTGATCTGTTTTGTCATAATGCTGGCGCTTGTCTGCTCGTCCGTGGTGCAAGCAGAGCAGGCTACCGCCGTCGAGTCCGAACACGTGGCCGCTAACTGGATCGATTTCTCGCTGGAACGGGATGGCAACTGGGCCGGCTCGTTGGATCCGGAAATCGTCGCGGAGATTCCCCTGACCACCGCCGATGGCCAGCTTGTGGCCCGCGTCTACACAGTGAGCCCGCGCGGCTTCGTCCTCGTACCGGTGCTCAAGGAGATGGCGCCCATCAAGGTCTGGTCGAGCACCTCGGATTTCAACGCCAACACCGACCAGGGTTTCGTGCAAATGTTGCGTGAGGTCCTTGGCGAGCAGGTCGCCGGCTTCATTGCGGCCTACGGGTCGTTGACCGCGGTGCAACCTGCAACCGGGGGCGCCCTCTTCAACTCGGAGTACCGGCCGCTTTGGGATTACTATGCAGCCGACTACAAGACATTCCGCAGCCGGCTGGCCGGGACGGCGCTCGCGCGCGACACCGTGGTGGGGCCTCTGCTGACTTCCGCCTGGGACCAACATTGGCCTTATAACAACTGGTGCCCGGAGGGTTCGGGCGGCACCACCGTGGTGGGTTGTGTGGCGACCGCGATGTCTCAGATTATGCGGTATTGGGAGTGTCCGCCAGAAGGTCTCGGCGGCGAAGGCTCCAACACCTATTGGTGTCCGCCGGATACCTGTTACGGCGGCAATGTCCAGATTGGCGAACTGACTGCCGACTTCACCAACTCTTACACCTGGAGCATCATGCCCGACACCTTGCTGGGCGGTATGAGTTCGACGATCCGCGACGCGGTTGCCGAGTTGTGTTACGAGACTGGCGTGTCGGTCAATATGGCTTACGGGACCTGCGGCTCCGGCGCCTATTCGACCGCTGTGGTCAATGCGCTACGGAATTACTTTCGCTACGACAATGGTGTCTACATGACCAATTCCCGCAACAATTACACGCAATCTACCTGGTGGTCATACATAACCGGCGAACTGCTTCACAGCCGCCCCTTGTACTTGCAGATCACCTCGCACGCGATAATAATCGACGGCTACAGCGAGGTGGGAACGACGAAGAATTACCATATCAACTACGGCTGGGGTGATGACTACACGGCCTGGTACGCTCTCGACAACTATGATTGCCCGGACTGGACCTGCTACCAGGCACATGAGCGCCTCATTCTGCACATTCAGCCTTATCCGGACTGGGATGAGGATGGCGTCGATAATGTCGATGACAACTGCCCGATCGTCGCCAACGGCAATCAGCTGGATTTCGATGAGGATGGTGTCGGCGATGCGTGCGACAACTGCTACGGCGCGTACAATCCAGATCAGGATGATACCGATGGCGATGGTCTGGGCGATGCCTGCGATCCCGATATCGACGATGACGGTTTCCTCAACGAGAACGACAATTGCGACTACGTGCAGAACCCGGATCAGATCAACAGCGATACCGATACTCTGGGTGACGAGTGCGACAACTGCCCCGACGACGACAATCCGGGTCAGGAAGATGAATGGAATGATGGTATCGGCGATGCCTGCGATGGATTTGTGCATATCCACTGCCAGGATTTGCCGGACACGATCTATAAGAATCAGCCTGTCGAGTACTTCTTCCAGGCTGTTGGCGCAACGCCGCCTTATAACTGGTTCAAGCAGGGTGGCGATCTGCCGCTCGGCACTTACTTTGAGGGTGGCACGGTCGGACGTATCTATGGCACGCCGACCTGGAATGCGACCTATTATTTCACCATCAGGTGCGCCGACAGTGGCTCGCCGACGCAGTCGGATACGGTCTATAACCTGCGGATCGTAGTCACCGACGCCCCGCCGCCGGATTACATCTGCGGCGACTGCAACGACGACGAGATCGCCAATATCACCGACGCCGTCTATCTCGTTAATTATATCTTTAACAGCGGACCGGCGCCGATCCCGCTTGCGGCCGGCGATGCCAACTGCGACGGGGTTCCGAATATCACCGATGCGGTGTACCTGATTCAGTTCATCTTCAGCGATGGTCCGCCGCCTTGCGACACGGATGACGACGGCATACCGGACTGCTAATCTGATTCTGGATGCTGAGAGCTTCTTTAGAGCCTTTCCGCTTTGCGCGGGAAGGCTCTTTTTCTTGTTGACGCCGACAGAGCGAGGGCCTATTTTGCTAATGACATCATCGCGAGAGCATCTCTGATGAAGAAAGCTGAGATTCTGTCGGAGGGAAGTAATATGCGCCTAATCATGGCGACTTGTCTGTTGCTGCTCATCGCGGCCCCGTCGATGTTATCCGCTGAGAACCGTGTCGATCTTGCTTGCCCGGCTCACCCGTCGACACCAGGAGACTCGGTGATCAAGCTGCCGATCTACTGGAGCAATGACACCCCGCTGGGCGGCATCACGCTAACCTTTTCCTGGGACTCCGACGCGATCTGCTTTCTCGGCCAGGACAACAGCGGCACCGAGGTCGGTATCCCATACTTTTTTTCCGATCCGGTCGTTGACAGTGCCGGACGGCGAGTCTGCGTCGAATGGCTTGATTTTACCGGTGGTATGTATGTGCGGCCGACAGAGAATGGCTATTTCTGCACACTGCTCTTCAAAGTGATTGCTGAGGTCGGCCCGACCTGCGTCGACATCGATTCGACTTCAATGTCGCCCGCTCACGGTTTTTATTTCAGCGATGTCGTTACCGGACCTTTGACCCCCGCCTACTACGATTGCGGCGTGTGCGATATTATCCTGGGGCAGTGCGGGTTCCGCGGCGACGTCAATCTGGACTGCTTCGTGAGCATTGCTGATGCGATCTATATGATTGTCTACGTTTTCGACTCTGGTCCGCCGCCGGAACCGGTGCTCTCGGGCGATGCCGATTGCGACGGCGCCGAGAATATCAGCGACGCCATCTATATCATCCAGTATATATTTTCCTCCGGGCCGCCTCCCGGCGATCCCGACGGGGATGGCCTGCCCGACTGCTGGTGAGCCGCTAAGTCGTTTAATGCCTTGCTATATTCGACCGATAGCGTATATTAAATCGGTATAGCTGGTCCGTACTCCGGCGGCGTCCACGAGCCGCAGCCGCGCTGCGTTTGATACAAGTAGTTGGAGAAAACATCATGAAGATTTTCGGTCTCGCCCTGTTACTGGGACTACTGTTGCCGGCTCTCTTGCTGGCTGAGAATGGGCAGTATTATTTCCGCTTTGAAATCGATTCCCCCAAAGACCTGCAGGAATTAACTAAAGTCATCTCGATTGACAATGTCCAGGGCAAGACCGTCTGGGCCTATGCCAATGAGGCTGAGTGGGAGCGCTTCCAGGCGCTTGGCTATCAATATGAAATCCTGCCCGATCCCGGCTCACTGATTAC
>JBDRQZ010000170.1:0-5869 GCA_043826025.1 bacterium
AGGATCGAGAGTATCGGATCGAGGATGGGAATGTCGGTGAACAGCAGGGTGACTCCGACAACCAGCACCGCGGTCCAGCCGAGAACGTCTTCCAGCAGGTGCCAGGCGACCATCGAGGCATTCAGCGAGGTTTGCCCGCGCAGCCGCAGCACCGCGACACCATTCACCAGGATGCCGACCACCGCAAAGGCGATCATCCCCTCGGCCAGCGACTGCTCCGGCTGGAATAGTCGAGAGATGGCTTCCGACAGCACGAAGAAGGAGCCGACCAGCAGTACCACCGCATTGATCGCCGCCCCCAGGACCGAGAACCGCCGGTAACCGTAAGAGTATTTCTGGTCGCCGCCCCGTTGCGAGCGTTTCTCCAAAAACCAGGCGCTGGCAATCGCCAGACTGTCGCCCAGGTCGTGGACGGCATCGGAGAGAATCGCGACACTGTTAGTCCAGAGTCCCCCGCCGATCTCCAGAATCGCGAAGCCGAAATTCAAAAAGAATGCCAGCCGTAGGTTTTTCAGGCCGCTATGTACATGCTGATCCGACATTACGCCGATCCGTTACCGCTCCTTGAAGCCTTACAATTTACTTGACAACGGGGTGAACCGACAACATATTTGCGACCGCTTACTTATGTGTTAAGCGAGTCCCTGCGTCTGTCGATTATGTATCGGCAGGATTAGAGGGTATGAGAGAGTGAAGAAATAGCCGCATAGATCAAAAAACCATTACAATACAGTGAGACAATCGGCGTCTCAGGCTGCAAACAGCGAGATGTGTGTGCGTTGGGCCGATCGCATGCAGGTCTCTTTTTTTTTGGGAAACTGTGGGACTAAATGTCGGCCGAGAGGAGAAAACCTATGTTAATGCGCGTGTCGTCAGTTCTTGCGGCGCTCGCGCTGGTCGCGCTACTCGCCGGATGTGGCGCGGCGCCAGACACCGAACTCAAGTCGAGCGAAACCGCTCTGCAAGGATCTGAACAGGCCGAAGCGGCAACCTACGCCGCCGATCTGCACCAGAGCGCGCTCGACTCGCTTAATGCCGCAAAGCTCGAAATCCAGGAGCAGGATTCCAAATTCGCTCTCTTCCGCAGTTACGGCCGGGCGCGTCAACTGCTGACCTCTGCCACCCAGCTTGCCGATCAGGCCAAGAGTGTCGCTGCGACCGCTCGTGATGAGGTTCGGCTGGAAGACAGCACCCTCATCGCGGATGTTGCGCAACTGATCAGCGCCACCCAGCTTTCCCTGACGAATGCTCCCAAGGGCAAGGGAACGCGGGCCGACCTGGAGATGCTCAAGACCGATCTGACCCGGCTGGAGACAGCTTTCGCCGGCGCGCAGGCGGACTACCAGAGTGGCAACTATCTTGCGGCCAAGACTAAACTTGAAACCATTGAGACACAAATCTATGGCATTCAAGAGCAGATCGAGGCTGCTCGCGATAAACTCACGAGCAAAGCTGGTACCAAGTAGCAGGCGAGTGAAAGTAGACTGAGGGGCTGCGCTGTTGGGCGCGCAGCCCCCGGTCTCCAAAGTTGATCTGAACATGAGCAGGCAGACCGCAAACGGACGTCGTCGCCGACGGCTCCTCTGGCTCCTCCTGGCCTTGATGCTGGGAGTAACAGCGGTCGCAATCCTACCGCACTACTTGATTCGCCCACCACTGGAATCGATGCGCCTTGCTTTTGCTGGATTGAGTTGGGCGCGCGCCGGCCACGCTGATCTGTATCTGCCGGAGATGCTGTCCGAGGTTGAAACTCTCATCAGTCGCGGTGAACAGGAAATCGCCAGAGTCAATTCGCTGCTGATTAGACTCCAATCCTATGATCGAGCGGACTCCCTGTTGCGGGAGGCGATTCAGCTGGCCACGCGTTGCGCTGATTCGGCGACCGGGCTGCACCGTCGGGAGCATCGCCAGGTACAGGAGGCTCTGGCGGAGCAGCGCGACAATCTTGCTGCCTGGGAACAGGTTCTCGCCAGCGATCTGATCCGACTCGACTGCCGCTCGCTGGTCGAGGGGGCGGGGGCGCTGTTGACCCACGCCGATGCCCTGCTGCAACACGGCTTGCTGGTGGAAGCCGTCAGTTGCATCGACGAGGCCGACTCGCTGCTGTCGATTCTCGAACAGAAACAGGTCCAGTATTCTGAGCGCGTCGCGCAACGCCGACAGCTCTCCAAGGTCTGGCTGGAAGAGACAATTGCAGCCGCGACAGCAACCGGTGATCCGGTGCTGGTCGTCGACAAGGCCGCGCATCAACTTCTGGTCCTCTTCGGTCGGAAGATCGTCAGGCGCTATGACTGCGATCTTGGTTTCAACGCTGCTTATCAAAAACGTCGCTCCGGCGATGGCGCCACGCCGGAGGGAAAGTACAAGGTCGTGGAAGTGCGCTCGCCAAGTAAGTACTATCGGGCGCTCCTGCTGGACTACCCAAACAAGGAGGACCGCGAACGCTTCCAGGAGAGTCTGCGTCAAGGGGTCATTGACAGCGGCTCACGCATCGGTGGTTTGATTGAAATCCATGGCCACGGAGGTCTGGGTTTCGATTGGACCGATGGTTGTGTTGCGGTTACCGACAAAGACATGGATGAGATTCTGCAGTACGCGCCGGTTGGCACGCAGGTAACCATCGTCCGCGACTCCGGATTGCTTAGATGAAACAGACAAAGCCGATACTGGGAGCGCTGGCGATGATCCTGCTGCTTTTTGGTCTGGTTTGGCCATTTCGCCCCGGACTGCAGCAACATCCCGCGACCGCGCTGACCGAGCCGTCTACCGACAAACCGCTTGTCAGGATCAAACCTCCCTCCCCCCGCGAGCCCTATATCGTGATCGACCGCTACTGCAACCGGCTGTTTTTGCGCACTGCGAAGAGCGTACTCCTTGAAGCACGCTGCTCGGTAGGCTCGGGCGCCGAGTTGACCGACTCGGTCACCGGTCGCCATTGGCGTTTCGACACCCCCGCCGGTGTCTTTACCATCGAGTCAAAGTTGGAGGACCCCTGGTGGCGCAAACCGGACTGGGCCTTCATTGAGGAAGGCGCCGCTCTGCCAAAATCGGAGCGCGATCGCCTCGACTCGGAAATGCTCGGCGAGTACGCGCTCGGCTTTGGTGATGGCTACTTCATCCATGGCACAACCTACAAACGTCTGTTAGGCGTCAGCGTCACCCATGGCTGTGTCAGACTTGACGATGAAGACCTACGACGGCTCTATGAACAGGTCAGAATCGGCTCGAGGGTTTATGTTTACTAGGTGGACTACGACGACGGCACTCCTGCTCTGTCTGGCCATTGTTCAGAGCTGCGCCGATAATCAAGTTCCGGGTGTAGACCCTGGGGCAGATCATGTGGCACTCGAGGCGGAGCTTGCGGCCTCCAATCAACCTTACCTGATATTCGATTGCAGGACGCACTCGATTGACATTGCTCTTGGCGGAACGATTCTGCGCCAGCTTGAATTCAGCTTTGCCGACTCAGACTCGCTACTGACCGGCTGGCCCTTGTCGACAAATGTTGACCACGCCCATCTGGAAGCTGCCGTCGCACTGGTTCCGGAGGATGAGCTTTCGGTGGTGAGCCAGGTTACCGGGGCAAGCCCCGGACAGATTCAGCGCTATCTTCCGGCAGAGATGCTGCTCGTCACCTCCGCCGGTAGCCGGATACTGATTCGCACCGGCCTTGATGGTCACCCAATCTCGAGTTGGGGGAACTTCTGCGAAGCGGCGAAATCTGCCATCTCCTCCCTTCTTGGAGGCAGGCAACTAAACTTGACCATGAAGCCGGACGATGCGATGGCGCTTTACGGACTGAGTAACAGGCAACCGGTAATATTCCTGCGAGACAAAGTGACAGGTTCCTAGGCAGGAAAGGGGGGCCGGTCTCATGTGTGCTGTGTAATTGTATCACAGTTGATACGATAACTGTGGCTAAAATCGGACCTAATGTGTATTATTGGTTAGTTGGATAGTGAAGTGATGAAAACCCACGCATCAATCCCCAAACGTACCACCCGCGGCGTCGATATTCCCGTTCGCCGCACAGAAAGAGGCCATGCTGCCGCGACTAGTGTGTCTGGTTGCCGCGATTTTTATCGCGGTCGGCCTGGGCGCCAATGTCCGTGGAGGCAACGACCACACGCCAACTCCCGTACACCAAGCGAAACCCAGTGATTTTCGAGTAACTTCTCGGGGTGTTTCACAGATCGGTTCGGCTGTCTATTCGGATTCTATCGGACTGTCTGGCGTCGAATCGCCCGCCCCCGCACTTTTGGTAAGTCAAGCAGAGGATGTTGGCGCCGATACCGGCTGCCAGTGTCCCAGATATCTCACCCCGGGAGGCATGATTGTGCCTTTCCTGTCATCCGAAGCTGTCAGATCGTCCAGGCTACTCCTGGATAACAGGCAAGACCCCGACGAAGGAGACAGTTTTCTTACAGGGCCGAATTATCGCATCGCGGAGGGTGTCTGCGGCGATGTGAATGGCGACGGCACCGCCAACATCACAGACGCCGTCGTCATCGTCCGCTATCTTTTTGAAATGGCGGCCCCGCCGGAGAATCTTGAGGATGCCGACGTCAACTTTGATGGGCAGATAACCATTACGGACGCGGTGCAACTGGTGAACTACATTTTCAGCAACTACCCCGGACCTTGCTCGCCACTGCAAGTCGGAACCGTCTATGTGGTTGCGGCCCTTGACACCGAGCCGATGAACCTGAGTGGCTACCCCTACTCCCAGACGCTGACCTTGAGCAACTACTCGCGAGTCGGATCATCGGTCATGATGGGAATCATGAATCCACTCTACCGGGCGCGCTATGTCGACAGCTATGGGGGCAAACTCAAGTTGACTTTCTACCTGATGTCCTCCGAGTCGATCTGCCAGAGCGACCGGGGCTGTAACGCCATCTACACCGCCATGAAGCAATTCGCGCCCGAAGTCTCGGCGTATGGCGATGAACTGGCCTGGCACTTACACAACACCGCCTGGTGCACCCTCGGCCAGGGCTATTTCGACAGTTCCTGGAGCCAGATTATTACGTTTAATGGCACCGACTATGGCTACAGCAAGGATGTGGAGGCCGCCGAGAAAATGCTGAGCCAGCTACTGATCGAGGAAGGCTTCTTCCCGACCGACTATCGCGCCGGCTGGGTCTGGGAGAATAATGACTTCTCCAACTGGTTGGATGATGTCATGCCTTTCGACTTCAGCAATCTGGCGCCCCTGGGGTCGCCGACGCCGCCGCCCTCGAACGTCTTCTGGAACTACTATGACTGGTCACGCGCCCCGCGTGGTTGGCACACCTATCATCCCAGTCGCGATGATTACCAGGTTCAGGGCGGTCTCAAGCGTTCAATGTTTTACTGCAGTTGCTGCGGACTCAACGGTGGGGATTTTGAGAATGCCTTTCAGCGCGCGGCCCAGGGCGAGAATGTCTATCTCTGCCTTTACGGCCACACCTACACCAATCTCGACAACTTCTTCAACATGAACTGGCAGGGCACACTGGTGCAGCGATCAATCGAGTACAACGTGCCCTTCAAGTTTGCGACAGCACGTGAGGCGGCTTGCGCGGTGCTCGGCCGACCGATCAACACCGTGGCGCCGGCACTGACGCTTGAACAGCGGGGCAATTCTATCGAGATCCGAGTTGACCGTGAAATCTACCAGTGGTTGCCTTACTGCGCGGTGAAAGAGAACGGCCAGTACCGACGCGTCATCCCGCAACGCACCGGTGACCGGGTTTGGACCTGCGATACTACCGGGTTGTCACAGTTTGAGTTTGCGGTCGGCGTCTGCGATACCTCCGGCAGAGCGGCGACCGCCAAACTGGTTCGTACCAATTAACACCCTCCGCCATTCGGTGTTAGAAACGAA
>JBDRQZ010000171.1:0-3434 GCA_043826025.1 bacterium
TTCCGGATCATTGATGGAGCGAGTGTAGATCACATCGATCCAGGTGGCAAACAGATCGTTGCCCCGCTGGAAGAAGGGGCGCTTCTCCGGGTAGAAGAGCGTGAAAGTGTTGTTGACGTCGATTTCTTCGGCATCCGACTCGACCTGCGAAAAGTCGGGATTGATCGCCACCTCAGCCGTGATATCGGCACCGAGACCATACTTGAGGTTTAGCGCCGCCTCACCGTCGAAATCCTCATTGCTGAACTCAGATTGCGGATTGCTGTAGTCGAGTCGCGAGCCGGTCTGGTAGCCGATCAGCGAAGGCAGAATCTCGAGGTTGCGGCCCGGCGTGATGCCGCTAATCCCGGTGATCGTCCCCCACTGGCACATCCAGCAGCCATCGTCACGGTCAATTGCCGCCCAGGAAGAACGTTCGCGCGCCGCGCGCGGCCGATTGCGCCAGAAAGTCGCCCGCCAGACCTGCTCCGGTTTGTTCGGAAACCTCAGCGACCGGAATGGTATGCGCACCTCGACCTGATAACCTTCGTTGGTGATCCGGCCCTCCGAGAAGAGGACCAGATCGAAACTGACATCTTCATTGCCATCGGCGTGCATCCGCAGATCGCCCTGCAGGCCAAAGGGATTAAAGAATATCTCATAGGCCCAGGCGAAATCGCCGAAAGTATCGAAGATGACACCAACGTAGTCGTTGGAGAAGATCGCGTCACGGTCGGAGACGGTGGCCCGAATCGTCGCCGGATCATCATGGCAGACAAACGCCATGTATAAGTCAGACTCATCATAGGTCATGAGTACTTCGGTAGGATAGGGGGGCTCGACCTGATCGCCGGGGTGGGTCTCGGCAAAACCATCTGCTTTGGCGGCATTCTGCCAGCCGGGATCGGTGAGGTCGCCGTCGATGACAATCTCACCGCTGCGCGGCGCGACACTCAGTGTCGGTTTCCACTGTGGCTCGAAATCAGCCAGGACCCGGCTCGACAGCAGCGAAAAGACAAATGTTGTCGCAGTCAGAAGAACCCTGAGCATTGTGCGCGGCAGATGTCCACATCTGCCCGCCCCTGGCTGTTTTGGGGCACATCCCGTGTCAGGGCACGGGACAAGCGTGGACATGTGCCGCCCACTGGTAAACGTTGCTACGGTTGCAGTCAGAAACACCCTTAGCTTCATCTTCATACGCGATGTACCCCGCTGAATTGACCCTACCTCCGCGACAGGCGCTGCCGATCGCTCACGATATCAATTTGGAGTACGATAGCCGCGTTTGGAAGTTTCAGTAAGAAGGGTCTACGGAAGCTGGGCGATTGTACGCATACTAGTATCCCACCCGGCGTTTCGCACTTGCGTGCTCCACTCTGGGCAGGATGCCGTGCAGAGAAGGTACCCCACGGCTTGCTGTGGGCTCATGTGTCGCCTGACGCTGCATCCTAGCTGGAGCCGTAGCCGTCAGGTGGGTTCTGGGACACTCTACAGTCTATCGATGTGGCTCTTGCGGCCTTTCACCGACTTGGTGGCATTGCGTGAATCGAAAATCAGCTTGGCATTGTCGGCCAGCCACTGGTAATCATACTGCGTATGGTCGGTGAGAATCACCACCAGATCGGCCGACTCGATCAACTGCTTCGTCAATGGCTGCGATTTCCAGCGGCTGCCCGCCATGTCGATACTGGGCACGAAGGGATCGTTATAGGAGACCTTCGCGCCATGTTCGGAGAGCAGTCGCATGCAGTCCAGCGCCGGTGATTCCCGCACATCGGAGATGTCCCTTTTGTAAGCCACACCCAGCACGACAACTTTGGAACCGCGAATCGCCTTTGACTTGCTGTTCAGCAACCGGCCGATCCGTTCCAGCACATACTCCGGCATGTGGGAGTTGATATCGCCGGCCAGTTCGATGAAGCGTGAGTAATAGTTCAGGCTCTTCAATTTCCATGACAGATAGTGCGGGTCAATCGGAATACAGTGGCCGCCCAGTCCCGGCCCCGGCCAGAAAGGCATAAAGCCAAATGGTTTGGAGGAGGCGGCGTCGATAATCTCCCAGGCGTCGATCCCCAGCCGGTCGCACATTAGCGCCACTTCATTGACCAAGCCAATATTGACCGAACGGAATGTATTTTCCAGCAATTTGACCATCTCGGCAGCTTTGGTGGAACTCACCGGGTGCACATGGTTGATAATCTGGCCATAGAACAGTGCTGCCATCTCAGCGCACTTCTTGGTGCTACCGCCTACGACCCGTGGGGTGTTCCTGATTCCGAATTTTGCATTGCCGGGATCGACCCGCTCCGGGCTGAATGAGAGAAAGAAATCGCGACCGGCCTTCAGACCGCCCTCTTCAAGCAGCGGCTGGATCAACTCCTCGGTCGTGCCGGGATAGGTGGTCGATTCCAGGATAATCAGCATGTCCTTGTGAAGATACTTCTGCACTTGCTTGAAGGCTGCGAGGATGTAGGAGACATCGGGGTCTTTGGTCTTGGAGAGTGGTGTCGGCACACAGATCGTGCAAACATCACACTTCTTTAGTCCGGCAAAATCCTCGCTGGCGACCAGAGTGCCGGCCTCGACCGCAGTTTTGACCTGCGCATTGCTGACATCGCCGATATCAGACTTGCCGGAGTTGATCAGCTTGACTTTCGCCGGGGAGATATCGAAACCGGCTACGTTAAAACCCTTCTCACAAAACTCAATTGCCAGCGGCAGGCCGACATAGCCCAGCCCAATCACACCAACCTGGGCGGTGTGTTTCTTAATCAGATCCGAGAGTTGCTTACTCACTGTCCTCTCCAGTAATCCAGAGTGTCACCGAGTGTCTTGTCTATAGCTATCTTCGGCCGATAGCCCAGTTCACGTTTAGCCTTAGCAATGCTGCCGACCAGCAGCGGCACCTCTACCGGCCGCATCAGCTTTGGATCCTGCCTGATCTCAATACGTGCCTTAGATTGCCCCAAGAGCAGCTTTAGATAATCCTGCACCTGCCGCGCCTGCCCCGATGCCAGAATGTAGGCTTCACCCGGTTTGCCCTTGAGCGCGGCGCGACGATAGCCATCGACAATGTCGCGGACGTCGGAAAGATCACGTCTGGCCGAGAGATCGCCGACCTTGATCGAGCCATGACCCCGCTTGCGTTCGATCGCCACAATCTGCGAACAAAAGTCGGGAATTACAAACCCGGTTTGCTGGCGCGGTCCGGCATGATTAAACGCCCGGATGCGCACAATCGGCAGTCCGTAAGCCCGCTGATACTGGTGCGAGAGGATGTCGGCGGCTGCCTTGGAAGCGCCATAGGGCGAAACCGGCTGCAGCGGGTAGTCGGGTTTGATCGGCATGCGTCGGGGAGGCAGCGGTCCGAATACGTCGGCGGAGGAGACAAAGACAATACTCTCTACCGTCTTGCGACCGCGCAGAATCTCATAAAGCTTGAGCGTGCCGATCAG
>JBDRQZ010000172.1:0-2363 GCA_043826025.1 bacterium
CTAAACTGACCGAACAGCAACTGTCGCATGTCACCGTAGGGCAGTCGCTGACTTTTGCATCGGACGGGCGCGGCCTCGACCGTGTGGGAGGACAAATCATCTGGGTATCTCGTTTTCTCGATCCTCATTCACGCACAGGCACCGTGCGCGCCGAGGTCATCGATTCGCAACACGGATTGCAGGCAAGTGGATTCGGACGAGTTTCAATCGGCATTCCTGATGGTTTGGATGTTGTGCTCGTTCCAAAGGGTGCCGTCCAGTGGGAAGGATGCTGCAATGTCGTATTTGTCAAAGAGTCCATTGACCGCTATCGTCCCCGCAAGATACGTTTTGGTGCGGGTGCCGGACCATACTATCAGGTGACCAGCGGATTGAAACCTGGTGAGGATGTAGTCGTCGGCGGGTCATTCCTACTAAAGACTGAACTGAAGAAGACCAGTCTCGGCACGGGGTGCTGCGGTCTTGAACCGACAAGTTGAAGCTGGTATGTTAAAACACTTAGTAGAATTCACACTGCGCTATCGTTTTGTAGTGTTAGCGCTTGCGGGCTTGCTCTGCTTGCTGGGGCTAATCGCACTCTGGCATCTGCCGTTCGATGCATTTCCAGACACGACACCTGTTCTCGTGCAGGTCAACTGCGCTGCACCTGGGTGGGCGCCCGAGGATTTGGAAAGGTTGGTTACATACCCCATCGAACAGGCAGTGACGGGATTGACCGGCTTAGCTGAGGTGCGCTCGATTACAAAATACGGCCTCTGCCAGATAACGGCAATCTTCGAAGATAATGTTGATCTCTATCTCGCTCGTCAGCAAGTGAACGAGAAGATGCTCGGTGTAGAAGTGCCGGATGGGGTCGGCTTACCGCAACTCGGACCGGTTTCGACCGGACTTGGTGAAGTATTCCACTACATTGTCATCGGAAAGACCACCGATATCACCGAGCCGCGCTCAGTTCAGGATTGGATCATCAAGCCGCAACTGCAATCTGTACCCGGTGTAGCCGAGGTTAACAGTTGGGGCGGATTCAAGAAGCAGTATCTTGTACAGGTAGATCCGGTTCGTCTCGCCGGTTACGAGCTCTCGATCGCTGATATAGCTGCGACGCTGAGAAATGAATTGGGTAATGTACCGGGCGGCCAGGTTGTACGCGGAGGTGAACTGACTCTGATTAGGGGGATCGGCACGGTAGAGTCTATAGACGAGATCGAACAGATCGTTGTCGCAAGTCCGGAAGGTGTGCCGATTACAGTTCGCGATATCGGTGATGTGACAATCGGCCATGAGTGGCGGCGGGGTGCTGCCACGTTCAATGGTCTTGGTGAGGGGGTGCTCGGCCTCGGATTTATGATCACGGGCGAAAATCCCGCCGAGGTGACAGCGCGACTTTCAGAACGGCTCGATGAAGCCGCAGTCCTTCTCACCGATAGTGTGCAGGTCGTGCCGGTTTACGAGCGCACCGATTTGGTCGAGCAGGTTCTGACAACGGTTGAACACAACCTGATCTTTGGAGCGTTGCTCGTAGTAGCGGTACTGTTCGTATTCCTCGGTAACCTGCGCGCCGGTTTGATTGTGGCGTCCGCAATACCTATATCGATGTTGTTCGCGTTTGATCTTATGTCACGGGTTGGCGTCGCAGGCAGCCTCATGAGTCTCGGCGCGATTGACTTCGGGCTCGCGGTTGACAACGCCGTCATCCAGGTCGAGAATTCCGTTCGGCGACTCTCACAGTCGGATGCGGGTGCCAGTCGTATGAGTGTGCTTAGAGATGCGATACTTGAGGTCCGCAAACCGACGCTGTTCGGAGAACTTATCATAATCATCGTCTATCTCCCGATTCTCACCCTGCAGGGAGTCGAAGGCAAGCTTTTCCGGCCGATGGCGCTGACGGTTGTCTTCGTTCTCACAGGATCGTTGATCTTGTCATTTACCGTGCTTCCCGCGATGATAGGCACCTTTCTGAAGAAGTCGAAACACGAGCGAGAACTGCTGGTCATACGCTGGCTCAGGAACATCTATCGTCCGATCCTGGATCGTGCATTACGCTACAGCCGCACAGTATTGCTGGCAGCGCTGGTGTTGTTGGTCGGTGGTGTGTTGCTCTTCACGCAACTTGGATCGGAATTCGTACCGCGTCTTAGCGAAGGCACAATCGTAATCAATTTCGTTCGCCTGGCCGGTATTTCGCTCGAAGAGTCGGTTCGATACAACACTCAGATCGAACAGAATATCCTTGGTAAGTTTCCAGATGAGATCGAGTATATCTGGACGCGTATCGGAACGGCCGAGTTGTCGACAGATCCAATGGGTCTGGAATTGTCGGATATGTTTATGTCTCTCAAGCCACGCAGCGAATGGACCAAAGC
>JBDRQZ010000173.1:0-5949 GCA_043826025.1 bacterium
CTATGTCCAGCTTGGCGTCTATCCCGCGAGAATCATCGCCCGCGACGGTTTCGGACTCGCAGATACGGCCACAATCGAGTTTGAGGTGTTGGATGCTCCGAACCAAGCACCGGTCATCGAGCGAATCTACTCTCAATCTGTCTTCCCTGGCCAGGAACTTCGGATAGACGTTGTTGCCTCAGATGTTGACGGAACGATTCCGACACTGGAGCTAATAGTCGCGCCCGACAACATGACTTTCGAGGATTACGGCGATGGCATCGGTAGCCTGACCATGATTCCGGACTCATCGCAGTTTGGAGAGCACGCGGTGATGGTTACGGCCTCCGATGGCGAACTCGCAGACACCTCTGCTTTTAGTGTCACTGTAGCGCTTGACACCGCGACGTTCTTCCAGGATGGCCTCATCCCCTGCGCCGTCGGCAACCAGTGGACTTATGAAACAATTCGGTGTCTGGGCTATGGCGACTGTGTCGTCAGTCGTCCCGAGACGACGACCGTCACCGTCACCTCGTTGGAATTCGCCGACGGCAGATTGTGGTGGTATCTGGATCGTCGCTGGATGTTTTTGGGGTCCCGCTTCGCGGTCAGCGGAGACACTATCTTCTACGGCAACGGGAGTGAGATAATCTTCGAGGATGGCCGGTCCTGGACCGTAGTGGTCAACCCAGACGAATACTGGGGAGTCAGCTATAATCACCACATCCATTTCTATGAAGAGCCATGTCTCTGCGGTGGATTCGAGCCGGAATTGGGGCAGAGTCGCTTCGACTATCAAATCTCGGGTAGTTTCGGTCCCGCATACGGAATGCACTATGAGGGTACCCGGTACTCTCTGGTTCCCGGAATCGGTTTTGTGTGCCACATTGACCTGTACGGGGAAATGAGTTACTCGGATGGCGACGGCCAGCGATTAATCGACTACGAAATCCGGGAGCCGGAATGATGCGGAAACTAAGTGTCATCACACTGATCCTGGCGGCGCTCCTCCTCTGGCGGTGTTCCAACGATGAGACCACCGGCCCGGAGAACAACACTCCAGTCAACCAAGCGCCGCAGTTTACGGCGATGTCATCACAGAATGTCCAGGTCGGCGATTCGCTGGAATTCACCGTCACCGCCACCGACCCCGACGACGACAGCCTGACCCTGAGTTGCCTGGACCTGCCCGCCAATGCGGAGTTTGTCGTCAGCGCCAACGGCAGCGGGAGTTTCATATTCGAACCCGCCGAGTCGCAGGTCGCCGTTTATCGGATCAGGTTCATGGCTGGCGATGGCGCACTAGCCGACACGCTTCAAGTACAAGTGACAGTCGCTGAGACGCCGAATCGGGCACCTGAGTTCGCCGCAATCGAGAACCAGGCAGTTGCTCAGGATAGTTGCCTGCAATTCACAGTGACCGCCTCCGACCCCGATGGCGACTCGTTGATATTTACAGTCGAAGACTCGCCAGAAAACGCAACCCTAACCATTGAGTCGGACAGCAGCGCTACTCTCGATTTCTGCCCCGATGAGACTCAAGTCGGCCAGCACCTGCTCGCCTTCATTGTCTCCGATGGCGAGTTCAGCGATACGCTGTCTTTCGCGATTACTGTCACCGCAGCGCCTAACGAACCGCCGGTGTTCACGACAGTCGAACCGCAAACTGTCGAAGCCGAAGACACGCTGAATGTGCGAATCCAAGCCACCGATCCGGACGGCGATTCACTGATTCTGAGCATCCTGAACCCGCCCGCCAATTCGCAATTCACCGACCATGGCGACGGCACCGGCGAGTTCGAGTTCTTGCCCGACGAATCACAAGCCGGCGGACATGAGATCATCTTCGTTGTTTCGGACGGGGAACTCGAAGATACGCTCTTTCTCGATCTCTCGGTTACTCTTCATGGCAATCATGCACCCATTATCCAGTCTGTTGAAGAGATGATTGTTAACATGGGTGATTCACTGACGTTTATGGTGGTGGCGATCGATGAAGACGGAGATCAACTGACTCTGATCATGTTCAACCACCCACCTACCGCGGAGTTCAGCGACCTTGGTGATGGCAGTGGCGAGTTTCGCTATCTCCCGTTGAAGGAGTATGTCAGCTACAGCCCCCCAGCCGGGTACTATCCCCACTTCATCGCTTCTGATGGGGAACTTGCGGATACGCTGCGAGTCGATGTCATTGTCATTGACACCAACAACTATGCGCCGGAAATCGACACGATAATTGCCGATTCGATGGTGCGGGTAGCCAACTGCATGGATATCGAGGTTGTAATAACCGATCCAAATCGGGATTCGGTCGAGCTCTCTTACCTGCTGAACCAATCACTGAGTTTCTCGGACACGTGGCGAGATGGTGATTCATGGCACTTCCGCATCTGCCCACAAACGGGCGATGAGGGTACGCACGAAATCACGTTCATCGCCTCCGACGGTGAACTCGCTGACACAGCAATCCTGGATCTTGAGATCGGCGCCGAGAACCATGCCCCAGTATGGTACCCATTTGACCTTGATGGGCTGACGAGGGTTATTGAAGGTGACACAACCTCATTCACCCTGTCCGCTTATGATCCCGACGGTACAATACCGGTGCTGAGAAAGAAGTACGACCGTGCGACGGAGAACTTCGTTGACAGCGGCAACGGCACCTGCTGGTATCAGTATTTCCCAGGCTGGTGTGAGCAGGGGCAGCGCAACGTTTGGTTTGTCGCCTCAGATGGCGAACTCGAGACCGAATGCTGGGTTTGGCTCAATGTCATAAACGGCCCTAACCATGCGCCGGTGCTCGATCCAGAAGGTGGCTCGTACGAAGTCTACGAGGGTCACAGACTGGGCCTCACCTTTGGCTATAGTGACATAGATTGTGATCGAGTTACGGTCGAACCACATGCTGATGATCTACCTCAGCCAATTAATTTTGTGGTCCACTTTTGTTGCGACTACTTCAATCTGGCTTTCACTCCTTGGTACGAGGACAGCGGCGAGTTCGAGATGTTTGTGACTGTCAGTGATGGCCGTCTGGCGGACACAGCCTTTCTCGATATTACAGTCCTCGATTTCAATCCTGCACCTAAGTTTGAGTTAGTCGGAGAGCTGTTCGCGCCGGCGCTTGAGCTATTCGAATTGACTGTAGCGGCAAATGACCCTGATGGTGGTATTCCTCAAATCTATGCTATTGCTCTCCCTGAAGACGCGACTTTTACCGATTGGGGCGATGGTACGGCAACTCTGTCAATGATCCCCGCCAACGACCAGGTCGGTGAGTTGCATCTTACCTTCGTCGCGTCAGATGGGGAGAAGGCTGATACCATAGAGACATCATTGACGGTCTTGCCTCCCGCAGACCTCGCAGACTATATCGAACCCGGCCTCATTCCCGGCGCAATCGGGAATTCTTGGACTTACGTCAGTTGCTCATCCTGCGGAGATCTCACTATCGCCATTATCGATGCTGAGATGGTCGATGGTGAAGTCTGGTGGATCCTGAGTGAGCCGGTGCCACCTCTGGGTAATCGCTTTATGATGCATGGCGATAGTGTCTTCAGCGAGGCGGGACTTGTGTTTCTACCGGCGCAGGATACTGCCTTTAGCTTCCCGGCTCCATGGGAGTATGTTGGCGGAAATCGCACCGTGGCGAAGAAGACCAATTGCCTCGGATTTTGCGGCGAGTGCTATAGGTACACGCGCAGTCACTTTTGGGATTGCGGCTACGGGATGGGGTGTAGTAATGGCGAGGAGTACGTCGTCGGACCGGGTATCGGGTTGATTAGCGCTGATCATTATGAACAAGTCGGTTTGAACGGCGGCCCTGTCTATTCGATCTATCTGGCGAGCTATCGGCTGAGGTGATCCCGCAGGGCCGATTTCTGCGCAACGCCTTTTGCTTCTACTCGCTCCTTCCGGTGATAGACCTTCCCCATTGACAAACTGGACCGGCATTATTATAATCTGGGTTCGCTTCTGCGGGCGGGTATGCCCGATCCTGGATGCGTGGCCCGGACTCAGTCCAGGGCTCAAGGTGCATCCATCGGGCTGTGATACCCGGACCAAGGTCCGGGCCACCCATCTGGAGCGACTGAAGATAGAAAAAACGCTATTGTTAAGGATACAGGCAGGTCAAAGATGGCAAAAATGAAACCGGAAGATATCAAGGTCATTCTGGCGACCGACTGCGGCTCGACGACCACCAAGGCGATCCTGATCGAATACCGCGACGGCGAGTATCGGTTGATCGTTCGGGGTGAGGCGCCGACCACCGTGGAAGCGCCATTTGAGGATGTCACGATGGGCGTCTTGAACGCCGTCGCTGAGGTAGAAGAACTTTCCGGGCGTAAGCTTCTGGATGAGAACGACCGCATAATCAGCCCCCGCAATGACAATGGCAAGAAGGTCGGCACCGACATTTACATCTCGACCTCCTCGGCAGGCGGCGGGTTGCAGATGATGGTCGCCGGCGTGGTGCGCTCGATGACCGCCGAATCGGCGGAACGCGCGGCCCTCGGCGCAGGCGCAATCGTCATGGATGTAATCGCCTCCAACGACAAACGTCAGCCCTGGCAGCAGATCGAACGGATTCGCCATCTGCGGCCCGACATGATTCTGCTCTCCGGCGGTATCGATGGCGGCACGACCACCCATGTGGTCGAAATCGCCGAGTTGGTCGCCGCCGCCGATCCCAAGCCCCGTCTCGGTTCGACCTACCATCTGCCGGTCATTTATGCCGGTAATGTCAATGCCCGCGAGCCGGTCATCGCGGCGCTGTCTGAGAAAGTAGATCTTAAGGTTACCGACAATATTCGCCCGGTACTGGAGCGCGAAAATCTGTTGCCGGCCCGCGAGATGATCCATGACCTCTTCCTTGAGCATGTCATGCAGCAGGCGCCCGGCTACAAAAAGCTCATGAGCTGGACCGATGCGCCGATTATGCCGACGCCCGGGGCGGTTGGTCTGATCATGAAGACCATCGCCGACATGGAGAATATCGAAGTCGTCGGCGTCGATATCGGCGGCGCAACCACCGATATTTTCTCGGTCTTCAAGGGTGTTTTCAACCGTACGGTCTCCGCCAACCTGGGCATGAGCTATTCGGTCTCCAATGTTTTCGCCGAGGCAGGTCTGGAAAATGTCATGCGCTGGGTGCCGTTCGATATGGATGAGCGCGATCTGCGCAACCGGGTCAAGAATAAGATGATCCGGCCGACGACGATTCCGCAGTCGATGGAAGAATTGATTTTCGAACAGGCGATTGCCAAAGAAGCGTTGCGGCTGGCTTTCATCCAGCATAAGAATTTCGCCACAGAGCTCAAGGGTGTGCAGCAGCAGCGGACCATCGCCGACGCGTTCGAGCAAAGCGCTGCCGGTGCGACGCTGGTCAATATGCTGACCCTGAATATGCTGATCGGCTCGGGTGGCGTGCTCAGCCACGCGCCTCGTCGCCAGCAGTCGGCACTGATGATGATCGATTCTTTCTTGCCGGAGGGAATCACCCGGCTGGCGGTCGACTCGATCTTCATGATGCCGCAGCTTGGCGTGCTGACCGAGGTCCACAAGGGTGCCGCCACTGAGGTATTCAACAAAGACTGTCTGATTCATCTCGGCACCTGTCTCGCCCCGGTAGGCGAGTCGAAAGCGGGCAAGGAAGTGCTCAAATACAAGTTTGAGTTCCCCGATGGCCGCAACGAGGAAGGCTCGCTGATGTTTGGCGAGATGAAGAAGTTCGAACTTGGCTTCGACGAAAAGACCAACCTGCCGCTCAAGGCCAAGGCGGTGCTGACTCCCGATGGTCGTCACGATATCGGCGGCGGCCGGGGCGCCAAAGTGGAGACCACGGTCTCCGGCGGCGTGGTCGGGATTATTCTCGATGGTCGCGGGCGTCCCTTTGTGCTGCCCACCGACAATGCGGAACGCGTGAAGAACCTCAAAGAGTGGATGACGATTCTGGATATCTATCCGGAG
>JBDRQZ010000174.1:0-3485 GCA_043826025.1 bacterium
ATTCTGTCAGGCGAGATTGTCAACCCGGCAGCATACTTGTGCCCGCCGTAGCGGAGCAGCAGATCATCGCAGCTCTTCAGCGCCTCATGCAGGTGGAAGCCGGGGATCGAACGACCGGAACCTTTGCCTTCATTGCCGTCGACGGCAATCAACACGGTGGGCAGGTAGTACCGCTCGACCAGGCGCGAGGCAACAATTCCGATCACACCCTGATGCCAGCCCTCGGACGAAAGGACGATTGCTTTGTCATTCTCCAGATCAACTATCTCATCGATCATCGCTAAGGCTTCGTGAAGCGTGTTCTCATCGATGGCCTTGCGACGCTCGTTCTCATCGTCGAGGAACTTCGCGATTTCGCCGGCGACAATTGAGTCTTTGGTCGTCAGGAGCTGAATCGCTTTCTCCGCTTTGCCCAACCGCCCGACGGCGTTGATCCGGGGCGCGAGCACAAAGACGATCTGGCTGGTAGAGATATCCTTACCCATCAGATTGCTGCGAAACACCAGTGACTTGAGTCCCGGCTTGGAGGAGCGCAGCAGTTGCTCGATGCCGAAGTGGGTGAGGATCCGGTTGTCCTTGACCAGCGGTACGACATCAGCCGAGGTTCCCAGCGCCACCAGATCGAGATGCTCTTCCAGCTCTCGCTCATCCTGACCGAGCTTCCGATAGAGCCCCTGGGCGAACTTGTAGGCCACGCCGACCCCGGAGAGCTCATTGCCCTGGTCGCCCTTGCTGAGTTTGGGATTCACCAGCGCTGCCGCGACCGGCAAGGTCTCGCCCGGCTCATGGTGATCGGTGATCACACAGTCGATGAATTTGTCCTTGGCGTATTCGACTTCGTTGATCGCTGTGATCCCGGTGTCGACTGAGATTATCAGCGAGGCACGCTTCTTCTCGGCTTCAAGAATACCTTCCTCGGAGAGTCCATAACCTTCAACTAATCTATTAGGTAAATAGTAGTGTACATTGGCGCCCAAGCGGTTAAGTACCAAGAACATCAACGAGGCGGCGGTAATACCGTCGACATCGTAGTCGCCATAGATCAGGATCGTCTCATTCTCATGCAGCGCCTGAATTGCCCGATCGACCGCAGCCACCATCCCGGGAATCAGGAAGGGATCGTCGAGATCGTCCATGCTCGGATTGACGAAACGATTGATCTCAGCCGGATCGGTCAGGCCGCGACTGACGATGATTTTGGTGATCAGGGGCGGTAAGTTGACTTCACGACTGAGCTGGTCGACAAGCCGGAAATCGGGCTCCGGCGCCAACTCCCACTGCATCTTGACTGTTGTGCGCAAATCCAGACTTTCTTTTACATAGAATCCAAAGCAGGCATTAAGCCGAGTTCTGTACGAGGACCTTGTGGGCCCTCGGGCAGTCATCCATCTGCGACCGATTTCGCAACCGGCCTCCAGCGACCTACCCGGGAGTCATCGCGAGTCTGAGCACCTCTGCTCCCCTATTTGGTCTTGCTTCAGACAGGGTTTGCCGGTCCGGGGGCGTCTCCGTCCCCGCCGGTGGTCTCTTACACCACCATTTCACCCTTACCCCGAAAGTGAGACTTTCGCGGCGGTATCCTTTCTGTTGCACTTTCCGTCGGATCACTCCGCCCTCCGGTTAGGAGGTGTCTCGCTCAGTGAAGCTCGGACTTTCCTCATCCGGCGCTTGCCGGACGCGACTGCCTCGCCTGCTTCGGATTCTATAGTTAACAACCACATCTTCAGATTAAGCCTAGAATATCGAGCGATAATTCGGCGCCTCTTTGCTGATCGTCACGTCGTGGGGATGACTCTCACGCATACCGGCAGCCGTGATCCGAACGAACTTTGAAGTCGTCCGCAGCTCCTCGATATTCTTCGCGCCGCAAAGTCCCATGCCGGCGCGCAGTCCGCCGACCAGTTGGTAAAGCATATCGGCCAATTCGCCCTTATAAGGCACCCGGCCTTCGATTCCTTCAGGCACCATCTTGTCCAGCGTCATCACATCTTCCTGGAAATAGCGATCTTTGGCGCCCGCCTGCATCGCACCGAGGGAACCCATGCCCCGGTAAACCTTAAAACTCCGTCCCTGCAGGATGATTGTCTCGCCAGGTGCCTCTTTGGTTCCGGCGAACAATGAGCCGATCATCACACTGTGCGCCCCGGCCGCCAGCGCCTTGCAGAGGTCGCCGGAATAGCGAATACCACCATCGGCAATCACCGGGACATTCCGCTGCGCCGTCACCTCGACCGCATCCATGATCGCCGTCACCTGTGGTACGCCGCCCCCGGTAACCACGCGGGTTGTACAGATCGCACCGGGACCAATCCCGACCTTGACCGCATCCGCACCGGCATCGACCGCCGCGCGGGCGCCATCCGCGGTCGCCACATTGCCGACAATTAGTTCGGTCTCAGGGAATCTCTTTTTCAGGTCAACGGCACATTCCAACACTCGCTTACTATGACCATGACTAGAGTCGAGCACCAGGACGTCGACACAGGCTTCGATCAGCGCCTCAGCGCGCGGGATCATATCGTTGCTGACACCGACAGCCCCCCCTACCCGCAGCCGCCCGGCCTCATCCTTACAAGCGTTGGGATACTTCACCTTCTTCATGATGTCCTTGACGGTGATCATCCCTTTTAGTGTCATATTTTCATCCACTATGGGCAGCTTCTCAATCCGGTTGCGATGCAGGATATCCTTGGCCTGTTCGATAGTCGTGTTCTCCGGTACAGTAACCAGGCCTTCTTTGGTCATGACTTCGGCGATCTTCATTTCGGGTGAAGGATGAAAACGCAGATCGCGGTTGGTCAGGATTCCTACCAGCCGGTTATTCTCCACAATCGGGATACCGGAAATCGAATAGAGATCCATAAAGCTGAGCGCGTCGCCGACGGTCTGTTCCGGGGTCAGGGTGATCGGATTGACAATCATGCCCGCCTCCGACCGCTTGACTTTGTCAACCTCGCTGGCCTGCTTCTTGATCGTCAGATTCTTATGAACAATGCCGATGCCACCTTGACGCGCCAGGGCGATTGCCAGTTCCGACTCGGTGACGGTATCCATCGCTGCCGCCACCACCGGCGCATTCAGCGCGATGCGGGGCGTCAGGATGGAGTTGACCGCGACTTCCTGCGGATGAATCTCGGCCAGGCCGGGCACCAACAGGACATCGTCAAACGTCAGCCCGATTTTATCCAAAATCCGCTTCACTGTCTAATCATCTCCATCGAAAACAAGGATACGACCACAGGAATCGCAGGTTTGCAGCTTGCTACCCTTCTTGATCTCCTGGATTTTTTGCGGTGTCTGCGACTTGTAACAAGCGCCGCAGGCACCCCGCCGGAGTCGCACCACCACGTCCCCGCCACGACCCTTTCGTACCCGCTGGTAAATCGACATCGCCGGCCGGGGGACTTTGGACTTAAGCTGCTTGCGGTAGGCGACCTTTTCGTTCATTTTGTCCTCGACCGCATCGATCTCCTGCTGCAAACTGG
>JBDRQZ010000175.1:0-3550 GCA_043826025.1 bacterium
GCGGTGTAGCTGGTAGCTTCGGTCGGGAAGATTCGGGCGCGCTCGGCGGTAATCATCGTCTTCTCATGCTGGCTGAAGACATAGCCGTTGAGATAATCGAACCAGATCGTGCCGGTGACATCGACTTTGTCGACACCTTTGCGAATCGTGGAGTCGGTCTCGACGACATTGAAGGGCAACACCAGGTTGCCGGTGTAGTCGATCACCGCGCAGCGCCGCTCGTCAATCTCCACGAACTCAGTGACCTCATAGGTGGTCGCAGCATCCAGCATTTCGCCGTCGGGCATGAATATCTTAACCGACTGCATCCAGGTGTAGCCCAACCCTACCGGCTCCTCGGGGAACGTCGGCTGCGATTGCTCCAGTTTTGACTGCGCATACTCCTTCCACTTGGCGGCGTCATCGTCGGAGAGGATCTCGAGATCGCTGACTTTGCCGCTTGCCTCCATACGGTAGGACAAGGTTTCATCCCGGGAGACCACTCGCACGGAGCCATCTTCATCCGGCTCACTCCAACTCCAGTAGGAGGCCTCCTTGACCCGGGCAGAGCCTTCCGGCAGGACCTCAGTGACTGTCTGAATCATCTCACCTTTAGTGCGTGAGGTGTCGGCGGAAAAATCGGGAGAATCGATGCTGATGATCTGTTCCGAGGCCAGTTCATAGACCAACTCGCGGCCATCGCTAAACTGCATGCGCAGGAGCACTTCCTGCGGCGATCTCTCGCAGCCGAGTAACAGAAGGGTCGCACAGAGGATGCAAAGTGCTACGCTTATGTGCCGGATTCCTGCCTTCATCGTCATCTAAAATGATCCAGTTCGATGCACTGAGCAAGCTCTATCTTTGCCCCACGCCGAGCGACCAGGAGCGCGACAGCGAGGAGGGAGAGGTCAGCATCGCCGCCGAGCGGAAGAGCCGCTGCAGGTCATCGGTTTGCAGCAGCGCTGCCAGCGGCGCTCGGGTCAGGACCTCGCCATCGAAGCTAAATCGTTCAATCAAATCATGATAGCGCTGCTGACCGGTGAGCTGCGGTGACTGGCCCAGCGGTTGCAGCAAGAGAATCAATAAGAGCACGACGATCATTACCGAGCCGGCCAATACGCGGGGCAGGGGCCGCAGTAGAGGCGCCGGAATCAGCATCGCGCTCAAACGCGCCCGAAGCGAAACCGGCCGAATTTGCACACGCGAGCTGATCTTCGCTCTTGTAGCGGCGAAATAGGCGTCATCGGGCAGCGTCACCTGTCTGGCACTCAGTTTACGCAGGTAATCCAAGTGCTCGCGAAACTGGTCCGCCGCGGCCGGGATCTCACTTTCGAAGGTTTTCAACTCCGCAGAGAGATCGCGCTCGAGATCTCGTGGTCCCAGGTCTTCCAGCCACTCTTCGAATTCTCTGTTCAACTTATTCTCTGACAATTTGCTCCTCCGGGCGTTCACAAAAGCTCACTTAGCCGCTTCTTAACTTTCGAGCGGGCTATGTGCAGATTCGAGCGAACCGTAGCCTGCGGGCAATCCATGATCCGGGAGATCTCTTCTTTGGAGTAACCCTCAACGTCATGCAGGATAATCGTCGCCTGCTGCTTGGGGGGCAACTCCGCTATCGCCGCGTTAATCATCGCCAACAGCTCCCTTCGCTCCAACTCCTCTTCCGGGGTGGGTACCGAACGGGACAACTCCAAGTGAAGCTGGCCCGATAATTCGCTTTCACTCTCATCGACACTGATCATGCGGCGCTGTCGCTTGCGCAACAGGTCGATGCAGAGATTGGTCGCGATTCGATAGACGAAACTGGTGAAATTGGTATCGGAGCGCAGCCGCGAAATGTTTTTCACCAGACGGACAAATGTTTCCTGAAGGACCTCATCCGCCTCGGTGTGGTTGCCGACCATTTGATAGGCGTAAGCGTACACCTTCTTCTCAAATAGCCGCACCAACCTATTGAATGCTTGCTCGTCGCCGCGCCGAAACTGTTCGACCAGCTCCGCTATGTTCCCGGTCAAATCATCCCTACTCCCCGACCAACCTTAAGACGCCGGTTCGGGGGATTCGTTTAAAGCCGAAAATTATTCGGGCCAACGCCAAAAGCTTAGCGCTGCCCTGAGGTGAAGTCAACTACTATCAAAACGGCTGCGCTTAGCATTGGTTCCACTGAAGCTCTCGTGCCAGATGCGCAAATCCTTGTCTGATAGCTACTTTCGTCAAAGACAGGTTCGTGCCGCAGGCGACGGAGTCCGCAAGACACCGACATTCCTGTCCGGACCGGGGAAAATGGTTGCACCCAACGGCCTGGCCGATGTATAAAGGAGGAACTGGTAATGCCTGAGGAGAAAAGAATATGCGAGCTGCTATCTATTCATGCTTGATCCTGTGCCTGGTCATCTTCTGTTACAGTGAGAGTAATGCGCAATGGGAGAAGGAAGTCGGTAAACTGGCTTTCGAGAATGTGATGCTGCCCCGACCGGCCGGTCCCGGCAAGGTCGCCTTCTTCCGGGCGGACACCAAGATTCCCGGAAACCCAATTGAGCTTTATGTCGCCGAGATTGCGACCGGCGACGAGACGCGAGTACTGCCCGGTTACAACTTCCGCGAAGCAGCGAATGTCACGGCGGCCTTTTCTCCGGATGGCAAGCAGATGATCGTGCCCCAAAAGCAGAATGGTAGTTGGGAGCTGTTTCTCTATGAGGGAGGTTCGCGCACCGGCAAGGCGATTTCAAACCTTGCACCCTTCCGCGTCGAACTCACCGAGAACGAAGCTGAAGGGCTGAGTATCTCACCCGATCAGCAGCTTTCAATCGATGAGCTCTCCTGGTCCCCCTCGGGCAAACGGGTGATCTTCACGCTCAATCGCTTCGCGAAATCGGCGGTCTGGTGGCATGATCTGGTAACCGGCGAGTCCCGTCAAGCGACCGAGGATCGAGTTGGCTACACCGCGACTTTCTTTCCCGATGACGAGAATATCTGCTATGTCGCGATGACCAAGAAGGGCGAAATCAGGGCTGATGAGGATGTCCTCAAGCGGTCGATCATCACCGGCGAGATCACGCCGCTCTGCAACAGCGAGAGTCATGAATTTGCCGCGGCGGTCTCCCCCGACGGCAAGTATGTGCTGTTTGCCAAGCGGGTGAATGACATTAACAACATCTATGTCAAGAATATCGCGAGCGGTGAGACTCGTCAGATGACCTTCGGCGGGCAAGGCCAGAGCTGTAATCTGGCCTGCTGGAGCGCCGACGGCAAAGCCATCTACATTCAGGCCGCCGGATTCCTCGCGGCACCGGCTTTGTTTGTGCGTGATTTTACGCCGTTCTAGGCTCGCGTCGGTTTTAGTTGACTATAGTCGCGATAAGCCAAAGCTTACATGTAATAGAGAGAGGGACTAATGGCATGATCGACAGGAGTGTCAGATGAAGAATCTAGCTCAGGCCGGATCCTTTTTGTTCGACGACAAAGACTGGATTCAGAAGCTACTGATCGGCGTCGCCTTCATGTTTCTCTCAATCGCATTTGTCGGCATGCCCTTTCTGCTGGGCTATCTGCTGCAATTGTCGCGCCGCTC
>JBDRQZ010000176.1:0-5201 GCA_043826025.1 bacterium
GGCTATCCGCTGCAGGTGATGGGGCTAAACCACGTCGGCCTCAAGCGACGCGGCTTCTCAGAAGAAGTTGTCAAAACTCTGCATAAAGCCTTCCGGGTGCTCTTTCGCTCGAAACTCAACACTTCGCAAGCGGTCGCGCGCATCAAAGAAGAGGTTGAGTTGACCGAAGAAGTGCAATTGATCCTGACCTTCATTGAGCAGTCGGAACGAGGCATCTGCAAATAGCGACATGAACGCACCGCTTCGATATGGCGTTCTCGGCTGCGGTCACCTCGGCAGCTTCCATGCCGAGAAAGCCGCACAAATCCCCGAACTCGAACTTGTTGGAGTTTTCGACATCGTGCTGGAACGGGCGGCCGCAGTGGCTGAAAAGGTTCACTGTCCGGTCTGCGATACAGTTGAGGAATTTCTTCAACTCTGCGACGCGCTCAGCATTGTGGTGCCGACCGAGGACCATTTCGTTGAGGCCGAGCGAGCATTACTTGCGGGAAAGCATCTTCTTCTGGAAAAGCCAATCGCGACCAGCGTCGCCGAAGGCGAGCAATTGACTGCTCTGGCCGAACAGCAGGGGGTGGTGCTCCAGATCGGACATATCGAGAGATTCAATCCGGCCTGTGCCGCGCTGCAACTGCTGCCCGATAAGCCGCGCTTTATCGAGGCGCATCGACTCTCGCAGTTTAATCCCCGCGGTCTCGATGTCGCCGTCATTTTTGACCTGATGATCCACGACATCGATCTGGTGCTCTCGCTGGTCAAGTCGGAGATCAAGGAACTGCATGCCTCAGCGGTGGCAGTCATCAGTGATAAGCCCGATATCGCCAACGCCCGACTTGAATTCGCCAATGGCAGTGTCGCCAACCTGACCGCCTCGCGGATTTCAGTGCAGAAGATGCGGAAATTGCGGCTTTTTGCCCGCGACAACTATGTCTCAATCGATTTTCTCAAACGTACCAGCGAGCACTTTCGGCTGGCAGCCAGCGGCGACCACAGTACGCCACCGGGCTACCTCAATCTGGCCGAATATGAACCGACCCAACGGCGCATCCTGGTCGCGCAACAAAGCTATGCGGAAGTCGATATGCTGACTGAAGAGATCAAAGCCTTTGTCAGCGCGGTTCGCGGCGAACGTCCGCCGGCGGTTTCCGGCGCCGAAGCAACCAGGGCGCTGGCCATTGCTGTCGAGATCGACCGGGTCGCGCGCGAGGGACTTGCCAGGGTTCTCCATTGAAGAAGCTCTTCATCGCCGCAGGAGAAGCGTCGGGGGACACTCATGCCGCCCACCTGCTCGCGGCGTTACGTCAACATCATCCCGCATTGGAAGTCTTTGGTCTGGGTGGCGCAGAATTGGCGGCGCTTGGCTGTCGGCTGATTTATGACCTGCCCGACTTGGCGGTCACCGGTTTCTGGGAGGTTGCCAAACGCCTACCCCACTTTCGGCGCGTGTTTAATAATACTGTCGCCGCTGTCGAAGCTGAGCGGCCGGATCTGGTCCTGCTGGTGGACTATCCCGGCCTTAATCTGCGTCTGGCGCGCACTCTCCATGAGAAGGGATTCAAGGTCGTTTACTACATCCTGCCGCAGGTCTGGGCCTGGAAACCGAAGCGCGCAAGAGTCCTTGAGGAATCATGTGACCTGCTGCTCTCGATTCTGCCATTTGAACAGGAGTTGTTCGACCAAAGCAAAGTCCGCTGCGAGTTTGTCGGGCATCCCTTGCTCGATCTGATTGGTGCGACGGAGGCACAAGATTCCGGCTCGACTCCCCACGGCCCCGACAAGAGGGCACCGCTGCTTGCCTTGTTGCCCGGCTCGCGAAAGGTCGAAGTTGCCCGTCACTATCTAGTGATGCTTAAGGCGGTACGACGCCTGCGCAAGCGCTTTACAGACCTGCAGGTGGCCACGCTGCGCCGTGCCGAGTTGGGCGCGCAAATCTATGACCAGCTTGAGAAGTCATGTGATGTCGTGCCCACGGAGTGGCAAGGCGACCGCTATGATCTTTTGAAGGCTGCCAAGCTCGCATTCGTTGCGTCGGGTACTGCGACCCTGGAGGCGGCGCTCTGCGGCACACCGCTCTGTGTGGTGTATAAGACCGGCTGGCTGAGCGCGATCATCGCGCGGTCGGTGCTGAAGCTCGACAGTGTCGGCCTCGTCAATATCGTGGCGGGTCGCAGGATCGCACCTGAGTTTCTGCAAGGTGACCTGACTGTGGACAACCTCTACCGCTTTGGCAACGATTTGCTCAGCAACGAGGCAAACAGAAAACAGATGATTGCGGACCTTCAAACTGTAAGGGAGCGCCTCGGCAACCCGGGCGCTGCTGCGTGTGCCGCGAAGCTTATCCTCGAGGTGGCGAACCGGTGAGTTTTCTCTATCGTTGTTTCACTTTCCTTTATGTGATCCCACTTGCGATAGTGATACTCCTGCGCGTGTTGCTCGGCCGTCGCGATGATCTTGAGCGATTGGGACTCACTCTCACGGCGCGCAAGTCGCCACATCCATTGATCTGGCTGGTAGCCTCATCGGTTGGTGAGGTCGGTGTAGCGGTCAGACTCAGCGCTGCTCTAAAACAGGCGGCGACGGTTGAAATCGCGCTCACCGTGACCACGCCAGCCGGCCGCTTGCAGGCGGAGAAGTCTCGCGAGTGGATTGACTATCTCTATTTCCAGCCCTTCGATCTGCCCTGCGCCGTGCGCAGTTTTCTCGACCGTCTGCGACCTTGTGCACTGGTGATGATCGAGACCGAGTTGTGGCCAACCCTGCTCACTGAGGCAGCAAGTCGCGGCATTAGGCTGTTGCAGATCGCGGGTAGACTATCGCAGCGTTCTCTGTTACGATACCTCGCGATGAAGCCGCTGCTGGCGCCATTGCTGCGTCGCTTCGCCGCGATCCTGACCCAGAGTCAGATCGATGCCCAGCGGTTCCAGCGCTTGGGTGCACCACCTGAGCGAGTCGCGGTAGTCGGCTCTCCAAAAGAGGAATATCAGCCGCCCGATTCAGAAAGTCTGATGGCCATTCAGCGACTGCTGGCCAATTGGACTGACGGCCCGCTGCTCGTTGCCGGCTCAACGCGTCCGGGCGAGGAAGACTCAGTACTTTCAGCATATCAAACAGCCTTGAAAGAGATACCCCAGCTCAAGCTGGTGCTTGCGCCCCGACATCTCAAGCGCCTGCCCGAAGTTGCAGCACTTCTCGAACGCACCGGCGTCAGTTGGCAGCAACGCTCCAACGGTGCGCCCGCGCGCAACCAACGGGTCCTGCTGCTCGACACCATCGGCGAGTTGAGTCTGTTCTATCATCTCTGCGACCTGGCTTTTGTCGGCGGAACCCTGGCTCGTTTGGGCGGTCACAACCTGCTTGAGCCTGCATTGGCCGGTGTTCCGGTTCTGCACGGTCCCCACGTATTCAATCAAATGCCGGGCGCGGAGTCACTGACTCGGCACAAGCTTGGCCACCGGGTGCGCGATGCCGAGGAGTTGGCCGCGGCTGTAGTGAGTCTGCTGCGCCAGGGCGATTTGCGCGGAGCCGTAGCCGCGCGTGTCGATGGTTTGCGCAATGAGCGCACAGATGTTATCGATAACTATGTCAGACGAATCTTGAAAGCAGCCGGGATCAAGGATGCGTGAACTGCGGAAGTATATCGCCAATGTTCAGGCCGGCCGTGAGCAGGGTGTCGGCGCGCGCGTGTTGGTGGCGCTGCTGCTGCCGGCGAGCCTCATCTATGGCCTGATCCTCTTCCTGCGAGAACTTGGTTTCCGTAGCGGGCTGTTGCCTCAGCTCAGATTGCCCGGCAAGGTGATCTCCATCGGCAATCTCACTACCGGTGGCACCGGCAAGACCTCCTTGACTCTGCAGTTGGCGCAGACACTCGGTGATTGGGGCTGCGCGCCGGCGGTTCTCACTCGTGGTTATGGGGCCGCTTACAGTCATTCCGATCTCATCTTGCAGGCCGGTCATGTCGACTATGGCGCGATGGATTGGCTCGCCGATGAAGTCATTCTTCTCGCGACCCGTCTCGATGACTGCTGGATCGGCATCGGTAAAGACCGTTTTGCCAATGGCAGGAAGTTGCACGAACAGCATGGTGCAAAACTCTTCATTCTCGATGATGGTCTTTCGCATCGAAAGATCGTGCATGATCTGGAGATCGTGCTGATCGATGCTGCGAACCCCTTCGGCAATGGGCAATTGTTGCCGGCAGGTAGTTTGCGTGAGGGCAGGGGCGCTTTGCGGCGCTCCGACCTGGTGCTGTTGACACATTGCGAAGCTGTCACCGACGCCGCACTCGACAGTCTCGAACATGAGCTAAGTGAATACTGTGGAGCAGACACTATTCTATGGCTGCGCACCGAACTGACCGGACTCCGCGATCTGTCGACCGGCACTGCAATCGCCCGGAATTCACTGCTTGATAAAACATTCATCGCTTTCAGCGGCCTCGGCAACCCGACCAGCTTTGCGGCGCTGTTGCGAGACTCCGGTCTGCAGCTTGAGTCGGAGCTGGACTATGGCGATCATTACCGCTACACCGAGACGGACGTCAATCATTTGCTGAAGCTGATTGCAGATCGAGAGTCCGTACATCTGGTAACCACGGCCAAAGATGCAGTCAAGCTGCCGCGCGAGCGATTCCAGCCCAACGCCTGCCTGATCGCCGAAATCCAGCTTGTCTTTGACAGCGGCGCAGCTATATTCGAGAGCAAAATTCGCGAGGTTGCCGCTTGTTAAAAACTGATTTTCTGGTTGTTGGCTCAGGGATAGCGGGGCTGTCCTATGCTCTGCGCGTCGCCAATCGTGGCAAGGTTGCGATCATTACCAAGAAACGCAAATCGGACGCCAGCACCAACTATGCTCAGGGTGGGATTGCCTCGGTGGTTGCTCCTGAGGACAGTTTTGAGAAGCATATCAGCGATACCCTGGCTACCGGCTGCGGCCTCTCGCATCCCGATGTCGTCCGCAGCATCGTCGAGGCGGGTCCCGGATGTATCAAAGAGCTGATCAGACTCGGCGTCGGCTTTTCACGCGACGAGGAGCAACTTCATCTGGGCCGCGAGGGTGGTCACTCTGAACGGCGTGTGGTGCATGCCGCCGACTATACCGGCCGCGAGATTGAGCGCGCTCTGTTGCAAGCGGTACAGGACAACGGCAACATCAGCGTCTATGAGAACCACACGGCGATCGACCTGATCACCATCGATCTTCCCGAC
>JBDRQZ010000177.1:0-3137 GCA_043826025.1 bacterium
CTGTAGGGCAGGTCTCACCGAGACCTGCCGGCAGGAGTCGGAGACTTCTGCCCTACTTGTCCAGGCGGGCGCAGCACGCTGCGCCCCTACGAATTCCGTTCGGTACCCCACCCGCGAGGGTGGGTTGTTTTGTCACCCTCGCGCAGGCGGGGATCCATTCTTCATCAACAAGAGTCGGAACCGCAGGGGTTCCGACCTACGTTCCTTCGAGTCAACGTTCCCACAGCAAGCTGTGGGCCCCCGACGACCTACGTTACATCAAGCCTGAGTAAACGAGGCCACCGTCTTTTTGTCAAGTTTCTTGACCAGTTCCACAACGAGCTTGACCGAGGCATCGTAATCGTCACGGCTCATGATCGCGTTGTGGCTGTGGATATAGCGCACCGGCACTCCGACCACAATCGAGGGCACCCCGATCCGGGAAATGTGAATCCGGCCGCCATCGGTGCCGCCCCGGGCCATGCTGGTCAGGTGGTGCTTGATCTTCAGCTTCTCCGCCGTCTCGACCACAAACTGCCGCAGCTTGACATTCGGAATCATGCTGCCATCATAGACTAATATTTCGGCGCCGGCGCCCAGTTTCTCGACCGACTCGCCGCCGATGCCGGGCATGTCCCTGGCGATTCCGGTATCCATCACGATGCACAGGTCGGGGTCGATCAGCCAGCCGGCGGTGCCTGCGCCGCGCAACCCGACCTCCTCCTGCACCGAGCCGACGCTGAAGAGCGTGTTCGGGTGCTTGACTTTCGCAAGTTTCTGCATCACCTCGATTGCCGCCGCGCAGCCGTAGCGGTTGTCAATCGCCTTCGCCAGATACAACTTCTTCGCGGCCATGATCGTGAACTTCGAATCGGGCACGACACAATCGCCAACCTGAATGCCGAGTTTTTTGGTGATATCGAATTTGCCCTTAACCCCGACATCGATATACATGTCTTTGGGTTCGATCACCTTCTTGCGCGCTTCCGGGTCCAGAATATGCGGCGGGGTCGAACCGGTCACACCGAGCACCGGCCCTTTCTTGCAGAGCACCACGACCCGCTGCCCCAGCGCGACATGCCCCCACCAGCCGCCAAGCGGCAGAAATTTGATGAAGCCATTGGGGGTGATCTCCGTGACCATAAAGCCAATCTCATCGAGATGGCCGATCACCATCACCTTGGGATCGTCGGCAGCGCCCTTTTTCTTCGCGACCACCGAACCCATCTTGTCGAAGGAGATTTCCGCCATGTCACTCAGATGACTGGCAAAGATCTTTGCCACCTCGCTCTCGTAGCCCGAGGGGCCATAAGCATTAGTTAATTCTTCGAGTAGTAATTCTGTGTTATCCACTTTCTATCTCCCTTTGAGGAACAAGCACCACCTAATACTCTACTTACGCAGATTCGCGCTGGTCGCTAACTCAATTATTCGCTGCAGAAGCTCTCCAAAACTCAAACCTGCCGCACGCGCCGCCTTCGGCACCAGCGAGGTCGCAGTCATCCCCGGCAGAGTATTTAGCTCTAAACAATATAAGTTCTCATTTTCATCAAGGCGAAAATCGACTCTGGCATAGCCGGCGCAGCCCAGTGCCTTGAACGCGGTCAGCGCATGGCTCTGCGCCCTCGCAGTCGTCTCAGCCGCAAGCACTGCGGGACAAACGTATTCCGACTCGCCGGCAGTATACTTCGCGCGGTAGTCATAGAACCCCGACTTTGGAATAATCTCCACCACCGGCAACGGCTCATCGCCAAGGATTGCGACTGTAATCTCCCGGCCGGGAATGTATTTCTCAATCAGGATTTCGCGGTCATACTCGGCCGCCAACTCGAGCGCGCCGCGCAGCTCCGATTCGTCTCTGACTATGCTCAGGCCGACGGTCGAACCCTGCGCATTCGGTTTGACCACCAGTGGCAGGGGCCAGCCATCGGCAGCAGGCAGCGCCTCATTGAGACCACCGAAGAAGTACATCTCCGGCGTCGGGATGTCGAGTGCCTTGAAGATCAGTTTCGAGCGATACTTGTCCATGGCAATCGCCGAAGCGCGTGCTCCTGATCCGGTGTAACGGATTCCGGCCAGATCGAGCAGTGCCTGCAGTGTGCCATCTTCGCCGGTGCCACCGTGCAGGCCGATAAAGACACAATCGTAATCTTGAAGTTCGTGAGGACCGGTAACGTTCGCGTTAGCCGCAGTCGTGGTAGCGATCTGCGCGTCTTGAGCGGAGGCAGCGCTCGCAAGCTGACCCGTTGAGAACAGCTCAAGCTCCCGCCGGTCAGAGCCGGCATCGACACTCAGCACCTCATGTCCCGCCTGCTGCAGGGCACTGACAATCGCTTTGCCGCTGTTGAGTGAAACCTCACGCTCCGCCGATTCACCACCTACCAGAACCAGGATCTTCATAATGTTCCAGTCTTTCGTTTCCTGATCACAAACCGAATGACGATGACCACCAGAACAACCGTACCTGCGATCCAAAGCACGGTGTTATAGGTGCCGATAATCGAGTCGATTTTCTGCCAGTCACGGCGCAGTACCAGCGCCAGGTACAGCACCAAGAAATTGAACACCGCTGCGGAAATCAAGCTGTAAAGGAACATCCGCCAGGGTCGCACATTGCCGATCCCGGCGAAAAGCGCCATCAGGGCTCGCGCGCCGGCGAGAAAACGGGAAACCAGGAGCATCTTTTCCCCCCAGCGCGAAAACCAGCGTTCGATTCGTTCCAGTCGTTTGACCCCCAGAAACTTCAGCTTGCTGTTGGCCAGGATCCGCCGCCCGCGCCGATGGCCGAGATAGTAGAGACTCATCACCGAGAGCATCGTGCCGGCCAGTGAGAGTATATAAATCAATGTCCACGACGCATGCCCGCCGGCCGCATAGACTCCGCAGACGAACACTGCGACATCGCCCGGATACGGCGGGAAGAAATTCTCCAGTGTCATGCTAATGAATACAAAGAGATAGATCCACAAAGGCGAGTGGCCCGCGACCAACTTGAAAAGTTGGTCGGTCTCGGCGAACAGGGTCTCCATCAGCCGCTGATCAGCGCCACCGCCTGCGCCGCGATTCCCTCGCCACGCCCGGTGAACCCGAGTTTTTCGGAAGTAGTAGCCTTGACGGATACGGCCTCGACCGGCAGACCGCAATTCCTCGAGCACCCG
>JBDRQZ010000178.1:0-5126 GCA_043826025.1 bacterium
TGCCGGTACCTCCTTTGGAGCAACGATCAAAGCTGAAGCCGACCTTGCGGCACTGGTGCGGCAGCGTATGCCCTGGATCGAAAAACTGCGGCTGGTCAGTTCCGGCACCGAGGCCTGTATGACCGCGGCGCGGCTGGCGCGGGGTGCTACCGGACGCGATCTGATTATCAAGTTCGATGGCGGCTATCATGGCCACTCCGACCTCTTTCTGGTGGCGGCAGGCTCCGGGCTGGCGACCGGTAATCTGCCCGGCAGTGCGGGTGTACCGGCCGGTGTGACCGCCACGACCTTGTCGTTGCCATATAATGATCTGCAGAGCGTCGAGGACACCTTCAAACAACGCGGCAACGAGATTGCGGCCGTGATTGTCGAGCCGGTAGCCGCCAATATGGGGGTGGTGCCGCCGCAAGCTGGTTTCCTCGAAGGATTGCGCAGGTCGACCACACATCATGGTGCGCTCTTGATCTTCGACGAAGTCATCACGGGCTTCCGGGTCGCACCCGGTGGCGCGGCGGAGTTTTTTGGGATCGCCCCCGATCTGGTTTGCCTCGGCAAGATATTGGGTGGTGGACTTCCAATCGGGGGAGTTGGTGGCCGGGCCGACTTGATGGATCACTTAGCGCCGCTCGGCAATGTCTATCAGGCGGGCACACTCTCGGGCAATCCACTCTCGGTGGCGGCGGGAATCGCGACACTCGAGGGGCTTGGCCACCCACAGGTATATCACCACTGCCGCGACTATGCAATCAAGTTGACGAGCCAACTAGCTGCACTCTTCTCAAAGCATAGTGTGCCGGCGCAGATCAACCGCGTCGAGAGTCTGTTTACGATCTTTTTCTCGGAACACCCGGTGACCGATTTCGAGCAAGCCAAAGCCTGCGACATGCAGCGCTACGCTGAGTTCTTCCGCGCTATGCTGAAGTCAGGTGTCTTTCTGCCCCCTTCCGGTTTTGAGGCCTGGTTTGTCAGCGCCGCGCATAGCGATGAGCAGATTGAGCAGACAGTCACGGCAGTAGATAAATACCTTACCTCGTAGGTCGGAACCCCTGCGGTTCCGACTCTTTGTACTGGATGTTCCGTCCGAACCGCGGGGGTTCGGACCTAATATTACAACCAAGCCACAATCTTGTTCTGACCAGCCCTTGAGATGTTGAACGTAATGAAGTCGTTGACGTCCGGCGGTGCAGGGTTTTGTCGTCTGGGCTCTATCTTTGTCTCGTAAGTGGCCCAATCACCTGGATTCTTGAAGTACATGAACCCGATTCCAAACCGCTCACATTCCTCAAGCAACCTCTGCATCTTCTCGTCGTCGGTTGGCCCATTCGGCATGTGGATGGCAAGATAGCTGCGGTGAGCGTATTTTGAGTGCGAGGCAGTCTCGAATACACCACTTACATCAAGGACACCAGCCGGCTTTATCTCAAATGAAATCACTTCGACGAACTTGGCCGGAACGTATTGATACGACTGCACGGAGACAACTACGACATCAGGCTTGGTCCACTTCCCCGTACCCTTCTTTCCACCTGATGCGATCTTCTCCACAATGCACATATGAGGCACTAGCTTGTTGTCTTGAATCCAGTAATCATCAATGGCCTTTCGAAAAGGGTCATAGAGTGCGCTTTCCTTTATCTTCTTTGCACTCTGCACCGTTGATGCTCCTTGCGTGTGGTGGACGGAGCCGCCGAGACCTCGTCCCTTCGCAAGAACGCCCTCTTCTATGAGTTCGTTTCTCAAGGCCCAGTATAGGTCTTCCGTGAATCCGGATCGCTTGAGAATCGACATAAGTGCTTTGTTGCCAATCGTTGACCCATCCTTTGGGACTTTCTCTAGCATCAACTTCTTGAGACGCTTCTTTTCACCCTTCGGTAACTCCTCCACGGCTGGAGCCGTTTCTGTTGCCGGAGAACAATTGACCATTACCTTTACTGGCGATGATAGTTTGATGGATCCACCCCGTCCTCGACCTGGCTGTATTACACCCTCCCCGAATAGAGTTCTCTTAACATCGTTGTACTCTTGTTCGCTGATGCCATGCCGACTCAGTTCGCTGAGAATGCTGACATTGCCGACGGCCGACCCATCTTTAGGGACAAGGGCAAGAATTTGCTCCCGCACCTTTGCTGTGCGATCTTCGGTCATGACCGACCCTCCGTTAGTGTGATTCCTACTCTGAACTGCGACAGTTAAACTAATCCCTAAGACTATGTCAAGCGAGTTTATGAAGGTCTACTCGTGTCTCTTCCCACCCGACGCTTCGCTCTGGGCGGGGCACTGCATCATGCGAATCCGACTTGGAAACCCGGGGCAAAGCCCCGGGCCACGGCAGCACTTAGTGGGCTCAGAAACCCGGACCAAGGTCCGGGCCACCCTTAGAATGCCAGCAAACAAAAGGCCTCTCCAGATGGAGAGGCCTTCACAGTATCACACCAATGCGCGGATGATTTAACCGTAAGGGTACATACCCTTCTTGATCGTCTCGAGTGAGTCGAGAATGTGGTTGTGCTTCTGCTCATCCTCGAGCAGGTAGCGCAGCAGATACTCCTGCACCACCATCTTCTTGCCTTCAATCGCGGAGATCGCTTCAGCCGCCAATTCGACTGTCTTCTTTTCGAGTTCGATATGCTTCTCGATCAGATCCCAGACCTCAAGCAGATCGTCCGGATCCAGTTTAACCGTCTTGGTGGTTAGCGTGTCGGCAATCATTTCCTGCACTCGGTAATGCATTTGTGAATCGCGCTGGATAATCTCCATCACCATCCGGATGAGGGGATTGTCGGTCTTCTCGATAATCTTCCCCGTCTGCGCCACCGCGGCATTTTCGATTTTCTGCCAGCGATGCATGTTGTCAACGATCTTTTCCTGAATTTCCTTGGTTGACATCAGGCATTCCTCCTGTCAAAAGCCGTATTGATAGTCGCACTCATTTGCCCTAATACGACAGTTTCCCGCCGTCAGATTGTGAATAAAGCAACAACATCTCTCGTCTAAGTCCAGTAACATCATTGAATTTGGAGATTCAGAGCGATTTAGTCTTGTGCTTCTTTGGTAGGACAGGAGTCCCCGACTGTACAACCGGTGGCCCACAGCTTGCTGTGGGTGCTTGAATCTCTGGCAATTGCCCGAATCCTGGGTGCGCACAGCAAGCTGTGCGCTACCGCAAGACAGCGTCTGATCGCTGCCGCAACGCCGCCAAGCCCGCCTCCAGTTCGGACATGTTTTCCACTTCGGAGTAGAAAAGCGGCGAGGCGTCAATATCGCAGGACTGATTATGTCGCAGGACCTCGCCGCAAACCCCCGGCGGTGCAATGCCAGAACTGAAGAAAATCACCATCAGCGCCAAGCCGCCAAGCCCGGCGAGGAATCTGAGCCAGGATCGAAAATCATGCCGCATAGCTTATTGCACCGCGTTCGGGAAAAGCACCATGAAGGCCACCCAGGCGACAATCAGAGTCAGCACCAGATTGAACGATTGCCCAACAATATAGAGCAGGAGCGGTTTGCCCTTCTCCATCTGACCGACCAGGTCACGGAAGTTGGATTCGAGACCGATTGACACAAAGGCCAGACAGAAAAACCAGCCGCGCAGCACCTCGGTCATGTTGTTGAGATAAAGTCTCTCGACGGCATCGAAGCTGCCCGGGGTCAGGGGCAGTACCACGAATGAGAAGAAGAGTGAGGCGCCGACAAAGCCGAGCACGAATTTCGGGAAACGATACCAGATCTCCATGAAGTTGGGTTTGCGACCCGGCTCGCAGTCGACACAGCTCACCCAATAGAGCGCCACCGCAAAAGCCAGCACCCCGATCAGCACATTCTGAATCATTTTCACGACAGCAGCGACTTTCTCGGCCACCGGCCCCAGCATCGAGCCGGCCGCGACCACCGCGCCGGTCGAGTCGATGGTGCCACCCATCCAGGCAGCTCCGAGAATATGATTCATGCCGATCCATTTGATTCCCAGCGGCATGAAAAACATCATCAAAACTGTGAAGATCAAAGTCATCCCGACCGCCAGGGTCAGGTCCTCCTTCTTGGCGCGGCAGGCGGCGGCGGTGGCAATCGCCGCCGAGACGCCGCAGACACTGGTCGCGGCGGCGATAATGATCGCCAGCTTCTTGTTGACCATCTTCAGCGTGCGGGTGCCGAAGATGAACATGAAGATCACGACGATCGGCGTGACAATCCAGGCAACCATCAAGCCGGGAGCGCCCAGTGAGACAATCTTCTTGAACAGCACCTCTGCACCCAGAAGCACCAGCCCGGTCTTGATATACATCTCGGTCTTGGCCCCGGCCAGAAGCCACTTCGGCGTGCCGATAGTATTCGAAATGAGTAAGCCGACCAGAAGCGCCCACAACGCGTAGGAAAGCCCCCAATATTTGATGTTGGTCTGGTTGGCGATCCAGTAGGAGATCACGGCCAGAACAAAGATGCCGACAAACCCGGCGACATAGCGGCCGGGGTGTTCGGCTTTCATGATTGCGATCCCGACCAGCATTAAGATGCCCAGGCCCAGCATGAGCCCCAGCAGGGGCAGGAAAATCGTGCCGTCGGCGGAACCGATCCCGAAGGCGGTCAGTGGGTTATCGGTCCACTTCCCGACCTTGGGCACTTTGGTCACCAGCCTGGTCAGGCTCAGGATGATGATAATCGCGCCGAACCAGATCGCCCACCAATCTTCATGTTTCCAGAGTGAACTGATGCCGTTTCCCATAGCTCACCTCCTCGGACGGGCAGATCCCACATCCAGTCCGGGACAAGCGTGGATATCTGCCGCGCACAGAGCCTATATGCCGCAAAAACCCGACAATTGAGTTGAGTATATTGGCGGCAAACCAGCCGGGCAAGAGAAAAGGCGCTACCGAAATAAATCTGCTCTTCTCCGGGAACAAGCTCCTGAGCTGACCGTTATAGCTCATGACCGAGGGCCGGTATTTACAACAAACATCAGGACCCCAGCAGCAAGTAGTTGGACGGACAACAGCGCCTTCGGACACTTTTTCCCCAAACCGCAGGCTATACCTCATCTCGCGGCCAGCGACAACTCTCCAGGCGATTTCAACTTGACAGAATCGACCTCTGCCCTATCTTAATTATAGACTATTAATTCAACACTGATC
>JBDRQZ010000179.1:0-2588 GCA_043826025.1 bacterium
GATAGGCCCTCAAGAAGCAGAGGGAGTCATGATACTGGAATAAGGATTTGGCGTCACGAAACTCGGCACCACTCAATCTGCCGATCAGGGTCTGCTTGCGCCGGGAAGAAGTCGGGTCGAACTGGGTCTTGAACTCCTGCAACTCCTGCAGCAGTTGGCGAGTTTGGGCAGGCTTCAGCTTTGATCTATCCGGCATTCGCGCTCCTCCACTGAGCCATGCTAATCACAGGGGCGCATTTGCACAAGCGTCATCTGAGTTGACGGCAAACAGAAATACTTGTCGCTAATTCGGAGAATGTTATCTTGCTCGAACCAGAGAATGAGTACAAACCGGGACCTTATGCGGAGTATACGAAAGATGAGCTACAGACTTCTATCACTGGTTTTGATCGCAATTGCGATGGGGCTGATTATTGCTGCCTGCGGCGGTGAACCTGCCGAGCAGGAAACCTCGCCCGTGGCGGGCTTTTTCCCGGCGAAGTTGGCGGCAGTCGATCTAGAGCGGAATAGCTCGATTGACACCCACATCGGCGATTCACTCTACAGCTATATCGATGGCGGCGCCGAACTTTATCACGAGTATGGTTTTGAGTTAGTCAGCACGGCGAGCTACGCTCTGGCGGAGACAGATATCATCCTCGATGTCTATCAGTTTGCTGACGCCGTCGGCGCTTATGGTCTCTACTCGCGGCTGCGGCCCGACTGGCCGGAATCGGCGAATCTTGGCATCGAGAGTTTTGCCTCGCCTACCAGTATTGATTTCGTCAAGGGCAAGTACCTGGTGCGGCTGACTACCTTTGAGGCTAGCGAAGCACTCGCTGTGGCGATGCAGAAACTGGGACAGAGCGTCGAGCAAGGATTGCAGGGTACGGTTGAGTTGCCACCGCTCTTCTCACGATTTCCGGACAGGGTTGTTATCCCGTCCAGCCGTCAATACTATGCGATCGACTATCTCGGCCATGACTTCCTCGATGAAGTCTATGCGTGCGCATATTCATGGGGAGAGAAAGAGTTCACGCTCTTCCTCACAGAGGATGCCAACGGACAGAAATTGGCGAAATTCGGGGTCTTGCCGGGCATCGAGAAGACTGATGCAAGTCCATTCCCCGGCGGCGAGTCACTCGTACTCAACGATGATTACTATGGTCAGATCATCGCCGCCAGGGTCGGTGATTACCTTGTCGGTATAATCAATTTCAGTACAGGGCTGGAGCAATTGATCGCCGAGTGGGGCGACTCACTCAGCCACTAGGCGAAGATCGTTCCCAACTCCGCGATCCGTGCGGGAATATCGACTGTGTGAGCGCACTGCGCGACGCAGTTGTTGCAATCACGGCAGACAGCCAACCCGCGCGACTTTGGTATCTCCGCGAACGTCTGGCGGGCCAGATAGAACTCAGAGTATTGTTTCGCATACATGTGCGTTCGCATCAAGGTTGGCACCTCGACATTGTGCGGGCAGGAGGCCAGACAACTGCGGCACTGGCGACAGAAGCCCAGTCCAAGTCTGATCTGATTGTCGCCCAGCAGCGCTTTCTCCTCGTCGGTGTAGTCCAGATTGCCGGCCACCGCGAAGTCCTCATTTAGATGGTCGAAGTTGGAGAAGCCGGGAATCGCGGTGGTGACGAATTCATTGTTGAGCACCCATTTCAGCGCCGCGCTGTTGATCGTGCTGGTGCTGTAGTTGCGGCGGGATTCCGGATTGGGCCAGTTGGAACCTCCGGCCAGCGTCTTCATCGCGACAATGCCAATGCCCGCCTTGCCGGCATTCTCCAGCGCCAGCATCATCTCGCTGTCATCTGCCATCGTGAAGTTGAACGAAGTCAGGATCGCGTCCCACTGACCGCTCTCCGTTGTCGCGTTAATCACCGCTGCCATGTTGGCGTGGGTCGAGACGGCGATCGCTTTCGCCTTGCCCGACTCCTTGACCGCAAGGAAAGCCTCCACCAGCCCCGGCTGTTTCAAGTCCTCCGGGTTGCTGATGTCGTGGACGTAGAGGATATCGATGTAGTCGCTTTTGAGCCGCAACAGACTGCCGTCGACCAGAGTATTGACTCGCTTCTTCAGGGCGTCGGGATCAAGTCCCTGACGCTGGGGCGCCACCATGATCTTGGTGCCGATATTGGCCTGATCGCGCACGCCCAGCTTGGACAGGACGTTGCCGATCATCTGTTCATTGCGGCCATAGGCGTAGTTGGCGGCGGTGTCAAAATGACGCACACCTGCCTCGAATGCCGCTTGTACGATTGCCGGAGTCCCGGCAGCACCCGCGCCCATGCTGATGATCGGCAGCTTCATACCCGTGCGGCCGAGCGTCCGAAAGATTATCGGCTTGTCGGCAGCGGCCCTCTTCTCCTCCTCGGTCTGACCCAGCGCTACCCGTGGCGCTAGCCCGGCAACACTGGAGGCAAGCAGACAGGTGACCGATGTCGACAAAAACTGCCTGCGATTGATATTCAGTTTTTCTTCCGCCATTACCTGTTCCTCACATGACTAGCATATCAAAACATATTCTCTCATTAGCCGCCCAACTCGGCAATCGTCTGCTCACACTTGGTGCGAATCTGTTCCTTGAGTTGGTCGGGGTT
>JBDRQZ010000180.1:0-9283 GCA_043826025.1 bacterium
CTGCTCGGCGACATAGTCCACCAGCAGCCCACGGAAGACCGTGACCTTAACTTTGGGCTCATCGGCCAGGGAAACACTTGCCATTTCCAGCCGTTCCTGCGGTGTGAACAACGGCGATTTGGAGGAGTTGTCGGAGATCGCGACCAGAAGCTCATCGAATAGCTGGGCGGCGCGATGCACCAGATCGACATGACCATAGGTGATCGGGTCGAAACTGCCGGGGTAGATTGCTCGTCTCACACTGTTCTCCTCAATATCCAGATCATCGTGGCGCCGAACTTCTTTTCGCGAATCACCTGCAACTCGCCGGGCACCTCAGCGGGAGTCTCCCGTTTCTCAAACTCCAGGGCGAGATAGCCGGCCGCGCTCAACAGTTGGCGCTCCGCCACCAGTTCCAGAACCTGCAGCGCAAACCCCTGCAGGTAAGGTGGATCGGCGAAAACTAAATCAAATTCTGCGCCGCTGGCAACCCTTTTCCCGATATCGAGAAAGTCGCCGAGATGAACATGGCAACGATCTTCATAATGTGCCCGAGCGATATTGGCTTCAATCACTTTCGCGGCAGCCGGCGAGTTTTCGATGAAGAGCGCCGAATTCGCACCGCGCGACAGCGCTTCCAAACCCAGCGCTCCACTGCCCGCGAAGAGGTCCAGCACGCGAGCCTCCGGCAGCGCCGGGGTGAGAATGCCGAACAGCGATTCTCGGGCGCGACCCAGGGTCGGCCGAAAGGTCAGCCCCGGCAAAGTCTTTAGTGTGAGGCCGCGTCGTTCGCCGGCGATGATGCGCATAGGCGGTTCTCATGATAGAGGTGCGCCAGAGAGATTGGCAGCAGCCAGCGGGCAAACTCGGTGGCCAGCTCGGTGCTGCATTCCAGATTTAAAGTTTGAGGATCGAGTTCGATCAGGTTTATCTCATAGGGCAGGGCGCGAGTGAAAGCGTCGGCCAACCCCGATGCTTTCGGATCGCCGGCGAGGATCAGATTCAGCCGCCGATCAACCGTACGCCCATAAGGCGTGGCCAGTAACACTGTGCCGATATCCTCGACCAGACTCATCAGCGCATGCGCCTCAGTCCGTCGCAGGCTGAGGGTATTGAAGGCTACCAGTTGACGTTGCACGATCAGTAACAACTGCGCTCGTTCCGGCTCGATCAGAAGCAGCAGAGTCCGGGTTTCGCCGCCAAGCGCACGGCAGGAGTAATACAGCGCCTCCGGTTCGAACGCCAGTTGATCGAGTGCCAGTCCATATTTCGCCAGTCGGGCGCCCAGACGTTCAACTGCGCGACGCTTGGCCGAGAGCACCAGAAGCTCCTCGACACTCTGACCGGTCAGTTGCATCACCGACTGGTGATATTTGTCGTATGTCTCCGTCAAACCGCGACTCAATTCCCAATCGAGCTGCTCCCGATCCCTCGCAATCTCCCGGCTGACTTGCAGCCGACGGACAGCATAGGAGCCGTGCCCCAGGCCGCAGATCAGCCGTCGCCCCAGTAGTGGATGGTCGCGGGTCTGCAACTCGGCCCAGTCCAGGTGGCCCGCGCGCTGCAAGTACAGCTTGTCTGCCTCAACGGCGGCGAGCAGATACTCCAAACCATCGCCGCGCTGCACGACGGCAGCCATTGGTCCCAGATATTCAATCACAGAGGGGAAATTACGCTGTCAAAGCCGGCTCACAATCGATAATTGCAGCCACACTTGTCCGGGCTAGTGCTGCCCGTTGCCGTTCAGTGAATCGACGATTATGCCATCCTTGAGCAGAATCGTGCGCGAGGTTCGTTTGGCAACATTGGGATCATGGGTGATCATCAAAATGGTCGTTCCGGTCTGCCACAATTCCTCGAAGATGTCGATGATCTCCCGGCCCGACTTGGAATCGAGGTTGCCGGTCGGTTCATCGGCGAGGATCAGCTTCGGCTTGTTTGCCAGCGCTCGGGCAATCGCCACGCGTTGCATTTCGCCGCCGGAAAGCTCCGCCGGCCGGTGATCCATCCTCTCCCCCAGGCCGACTCTCTCGAGCATTTCGGTGACCCGCTCACGCCGGAATTTCGCCGACTTGCCCGCAAAGATCAGTGGCATTTCGACATTCTCAAAAGCGGTAGCGTAGGGCAACAAGTTGAAATTTTGGAAGACGAAGCCGACCTTGCGGTTGCGAATCTCGGCCAGATCGTTAGGCTGCAGCTTCTCCACCTGCTCGCCATCAAGCCGATATTCGCCCTCGGAAGGGGTATCCAGACAGCCGCAGATATTCATCAAGGTCGATTTGCCTGATCCGGAGGGGCCGACAATCGAGACAAACTCACCGGCCTTGAGATTGAGATCCACGCCGCGCAAGGCCCGCACCTTGACTTTGCCACCGCCGGTGCGATAAACCTTCTCGATATTCTTCATTTCAATCATCTACAGCCACCTCAAATGATCCATTATTCATAGCGCAGTGACTCGACCGGATTAACCGAGGCCGCTCGCCGCGCCGGGAAAAACCCTGATGAAAGGCCGATGAAGGCCAGAATGATCACCGTTATTACGCCAACGCTCACCGAGATTGTCGGTTTGCCCAGCATCGTCACCCACTCCACCTCGAAGTCGACTCCGGCATAGGCGCTGCAGGCCGCCTGCCCGATCGCCATCCCCAAGATCCCACCAACGGCGCAGATCAGCAGCGCCTCCAGAATGAACTGCCCCATGATCTGACGCCGCTTGGCGCCCAGCGCCATCTTCACGCCGATCTCGGTCGTCCGCTTCTTGATCGCCGCGTACATGATGTTTGCCACACCCTGTCCCGCTATCGAAAGGGAGAAGAAACCCATCACGATGAAGAATATCCTGATCCCCAGGAAGACGTTCGACATCTCGCGCTGCCCCTCAATCGTATCCCAGATCGAGAGCGCCGCCTTGTCATCGGGGTTGAACTTGTGGATTTTGCCGAACTCCTCGTAGAGACGACGCTTGACATACTCAGAGTTCTCCGGGTCACGCGGCTTGACCACGATGTTGTTGTAGTAAGTATTACCCCAGATCGCCGCATGGGTGGTCGCCGGGATCGTGGCTTTCGCATAGTCGGGGCCGGCATAGGAACCCATTTGCGGTTTCTCCTGCATGATCCCGATCACGGTGAAGGGAATATTGTCGACCATCACCGTCTTGCCGATCGGGTCGTCATCACCACAGAGATTATCTTTCAATTGGTCGCCCAAAAACATCACGCGTCGCCGTTTTTCCATGTCGAGCGCATTAATGAAGCGGCCGCCGAGTTGCGGGTGATGTGCGCGGACATCCTTATAGCAGGGGAAGACGCCATTGGTGCGGGCCGAGACGGTGTTGTTGTTGTAAGTCAGCGAGGTTCCCCAGTTGGTGAATTCGCCGCCGATCTCCTCGATCTCAGGTATCCGACGTGTCACCATCTCGAGATGTTCCGGTAGAAACCGTATCCGCCGTCCCTTGCCCAACCCCTCAAAGGGTATCGTCGTCTGCCCGCCCCAGATAATGAAGATCGGCTCCCCCAAGCCACTCGCCGACTTGCTCAACTCCGCCTGTAAACCTTCGCCGAATGCCAGGAGCAGGACAATCGAAAGCGTTCCCCACATCACCGCCAGCATCGTCAACGCCATGCGCTTTTTCTGGGTCTTGGCGTCACGCCAAAAGAGTCTGATGAAAAGTAAGGACTTCATAGATTACATCTTCAGAGCGTAGACCGGGTCCATTTGCGAAGCCCGGCGCGCCGGGAAATAGGCCGCGAGAATGCTGATAACGCCAAGAATGGCGATGACGATGAGCCGATCAAGTAGCGACAACTGCGGGACTCCGATGATATCGCCGATCGGCGCTTTCTGCGCGCCCCAGATCAAAAGCGACGCCAACCCATAGCCGATACCGCCACCGATGATGGTCAGCATTACGGTCTCAAAGATGAAGCCCAGCAACACGAATCCTTTGCGCGCTCCCAGCGCCATCTTGATTCCCACCTCACGGGTGCGCTCCTCCACCACCACATACATGATATTCGCCAGTCCGATCCCGCCGACCATCAGAGTCATAAAGCCGACAAAACCGACAAACCAGCGCATCGCCACGAAGAAAAGCATGAAGCGGTTGCCCTCGACTGTGTCCCAGATCGCAAGCACTTCCTCATCTTTAGGGTCGTATTGATACTTCTGCGAGAGCGCCTGATTGACCTTCTCTTTGGCGCGTTCATGCACGTCGAGACTCTGCGCGGCATACACGATATTGTCCAGATAGCGGTCGCCGAACATCGCCTGGAAAGTGGTCAGGGGGATAATCGCTTTGTCTTTGTCGCGACCACTGTAGGATGAGTTCTGTTGCTTTTCGACCATCACTCCGACAACCGTGAAAGGCACACCATTCAAGAGCAGCGGCTTGCCGACCGGATCGACACCCTCGCCAAATACCTCGTCACGCAAATCATTGCCGACGAACACCACCCGCCGTTTCTCTTTCATGTCAATCTCATTGAGAAAGCGGCCGCCCCAGGTGGGGATGACATTGCGCATCTCGCCAAAATCGGGATGCACCCCGGAAACCTGGACCAGCTTCGAGCGACGTTCGTAACGGGCTTCGACATTGCCGCGCTGGAATTCGCCGGTGATGAACTTCAACTCCGGCACCTGTTGTTTCAGGTAGTTGACATCCTCCGGCTTGAAACCGAACCAACGGCCCTTAGGATAGCCCATATAAGGGATCGAGGTGCGGCTCGCCCACATAATGACGATATTGTCACCCAGACCCCGCATTTGGGTCTCCTGGTTTTTCTGCAGGCCATAGCCGAAGGCCAGCAGGCAGATGACGGTGATCGTGCCCCAGGCCAGACCGCTGATTGTCAGAAATGCTCGCAGTTTCTGAGCCCGCAGGTCATGCAGGAACTGCTTCAGGTAAAGCTTGAATTTCATCATTAGAAGAGATCTTTCGGCGGCTTCTCCACCACCTGATCGCCTTCACTCAGTCCGGAGACAATTTCAATCGTGATGCCATCCGAGAGTCCGGTCTCGATCTGCTTGCGGGTTTCCGTCCCCAGCGAATCGAGTGTATAGACATAAGCGGTGTCAGAGTCGAACTCGATCAGTCGCTCTGGAATCACCAGAATGTCATGAGCTTCCTTGATTCTGATCTCCGCATTGGCGGAGTAACCGGCGCGCAGATTGATGTCGCCGTAGGTGGCCAGGTTGACCTCGACGTCGAAAACTGTCGCCGACTGCTCCTTGCGCGCCTTGGGTGAGATTTTATAGAGCACACCCGTAACCGTGTCCTTAGGCAGCGCGCCGACCTTGATCGTTGCCGGCATTCCCGCCTTGAGCTTGCCGACGTCGATTTCATCGACTGTGCCCCGGAAGATCAGGTCCGACATTTCGGCTAGATAGAGCAGCTCGGTGCCATCCTGATAGGAGGTCAACGGCGTCACCGGATCGCCCTCATCGACATTCTTGGCCAGTACCGTGCCATCGATCGGCGAGCGAATCGTATTTTCCTTCTTGTCGTGCGAGGCCGCCAGGGCGCCCTCCTGGAGCAGTTGCATGCGATCCTGCGCCAGCTTCAAGCGCAGCGTATCCTGCTCATACTGCGCCTTCCTGGAATCGAAATCTTCTTTCGGAGCCAGCTTCTTGTCCCAGAGTTCTTCGGCACGTTTGTAGAGCCGCTCGCTATTGGCGGCCTCGATTTCGGCAATCTCAAGCTGCCGTTTGGCTTCCGTGTACTCCATCGGTGTCGGCTGCGGCAGGATGTCCATCAGCGCATCGCCGGTGCGTACCGTGTCGCCAACCTCGACGTAGAGTTTCTTGACTATGCCGGAGATTTTCGATTTAACGGCGATTTCCTTGAATGGTTCGATCTGGCCGATCGCCATCGCCTTCTCGATGATCTCGCCTTTCTCGACGGTCACTAGTTTGGCGCCGCCGTCGGTGGAGGAGTCGCCGTTGCCGAAGGCAAACAGCACGATCACCGCGGCTACCACCACCACCAGTACTATCAGGATGATTTTCTTCATTAATTATCTCCCAACCAGATCTTTTTGGACGCAAACATTCGACCCTACCTCATAAGCCTACGAAAGATTAGACCAGCAGGTTGCGTGGGATGTTTCGCTAGCCTGGTCGGGCGACCTGGCTGGCGGGATTATTCGGAGATTCTTAAGTCTATGCCGCGTTCAGCCAGCAGGGCGATAAAGCGCACCGGATCGATTCCGGCCTCAAGGCGCAAGGTGCCGCGCTCGCGGATATTGCCCTCGGCGATCATCTGCATGATAATCGCAACGCTATAAGCAGTCGTTCGTTGCATCGCCGTATGGCCGGTTTCCGGATTGAAGTAATCTTCGATTTCATAGGTCAGCCGCCTGGTCTGGCCATTCTTCTTGCCGACCGCCTCGACCCGCACCAGCACGACATCCTGATCGCTGACTGGCAGCTTCTCGGCTAACAGCCTCTCCAGTACCCGCGCGGGTGCTACTTCGAGGCCATCGACTTGCAGTGCGCTCTCAGTAGCCAGCCCCAGGTCGAAGAGCAAGCGCATTTGCTCACAATGGCCGGGATAGCGGATTGTCTTGTAGGCGAGATTCTCGATCTTGCCGGCAAAAGTCTGCGGCAGAGTCGAGGTGCCGCCGGAGGTATTGAAAGCCTCCAGTTTCGGAAAGTTGGGCGGAAAAGCCAAAGTCTCGACATCTTCCAGGCTGGGGCGCTTGACGATCTTGCCATCCCGAATCATCACCGCCGCCTCGCGATATTCGTTGAGCAGCCCCTCAGGCGAGAAAAAGAGCGCATAGTTGAGCGGCGGTTGAGGTTTTTGCGGCAGGCCGCCGACACGGATTTTCACCGACTCGACTTCATCCAGTTTGCTTACCGCGGCGGCCACCAGGATCGAGGCCATCCCCGGCGCCAGTCCGCAGTCGGGGATAATCGTCACACCCGCGGCCTCGGCTTTATCGGAGAGCGAGAATTGCCGCTCGACAGCGGCGTTGTTGCCCCCCATATCGACAAAGTGACATCCGGCTGCAATCGCAAGTTCACTCAATTGCAGATTGAGTTTGTAGCTGGCCGCACCGCAGGCAAGGTCGGCCGCTTCGAAAAAGGGCCGGACGAAATCGGGATTGCTCAGATCGCCATGTCGCTTGACCAGATTCTCGCCGGAGAACTTTGCCAGCCGGTTCTGGTCATTGTCGACCAGGATGATCTTACCAGGCTTGGTGAACTTCTGCAGATCATACACAAGTGCCTCAGCCATCCTGCCCGCGCCACAAACTGCTATTGTTGTCATCAGAGGAGCCTCTCTTAAGTCCGGAATGTATTGTACCCTCACCCGCAGCGAAACAGATGATAATAGATCGAGCGGGTCGCTGTCAAGGAGAGCCGTTGGAGGTATTTCCGCTTGACCGACCTCCTTGAACTACCTTATCTTTCTGAAAAGAAGATCTCGCAATCGATATCTGAAGATACACGGCACCGTAGGAGGAGGAGATGAAAGCCAGAGTTCTATTGCTTCTCATGTTTGCGTGCTTGCTCATGGTTTGGTCCGTGGCAGAGGCACAGCAGGATCCCAATGATCCGAATGAGGCGGACAGCGTGATTATCAGACCATACGCTGTCCTCCTGAACGCACCACCCTGGCCAGACTCTATCGGTGTTCCGATTGAGATCTGGGCGGATGAAACCCTTGCTGGCTATAGCCTGGGATTCACGGTCACTGGTCCCGGAGCGGAGTACTTCACAGTTTCTTCTGTGGATCAGGACGGGCCCTGTCTTGCCGCCTTCAACTCGCCTGTTCTGATCCGTGGTGGCGACACGAATTCCGTCTTGTTCGGTTGGCAGGACTTTACCGGAGTCAATCCCTGTCCCTCTCCGCAGGGGCATTTGGCGACGATCTACCTGCTGGTCGATCCGACCGCGCCGGCTGGCACTATCGCGAACCTCGATTCTGTCTTTGTGCGTCCTGCAGGCAACTTCATTTTCGTTAGTGTCGAAGCATCTGACGTCAACGAGCTTATTCCGCAGTTTGAAAACGGTAGTGAAAGTGGCCTCCCAAATATCGTGCTCGGCGAATCTACCTGCGGCGATGTCGATGGCAGTGGCATCCTTGATATCTCCGATGCGGTAACTTTGATCGGCTACATTTTCGGCCTGAGCGGCCAGCCCGATGGTGGCAACATGGATGTCAACTGCGACGGCAAAATCTCGATTTCCGATGTCGTCTATTTGATCTGGTATATTTTCGCCACGGGGTCGGCACCCTGCGACCCGAACAACGACGGTCTGCCCGATTGCTAAGCGAGGCAAGCCCTCGGCGGAGAAGCTCTGTCTTCAACTGAGGCCGAGATTGCGCGGCACTGGCGGCGCATTGGCTGAGTGGGTTGACTTCACTTGACTAGGGAAGAGCATGGCTAACTGGTTCGAGACACTGAGCGATGAGCACTGGCTGCTGCCCGACGACAGCGGCGAGGAGGAGGCGCGTTTCATCAAGAAGATTGCTCGCTTGCGCAAGGGGCAGAAAGTCCTCGACGCTCCCTGTGGCGCCGGGCGGATTGCTTTCCATCTTGCGAGCTGGGGCTGCGACATCAGCGGCATCGATCTGCGGCGCAAGTTCATCCAACGGGCTCAGCGACGGTTCCGCAAGCATGGTTTGCCGGGTTCCTTTCGCGTACTCGACATGCGCGACCTCGACTTCGTGGGGGAGTTCTCCTGCATCTACAACTGGGGCGGCAGTTTCGGTTACTTCTCCGATAAGGAAAACCTGCAGCTTCTGCGCATCTTCGCTCGTGCACTCAAGCGCGGCGGTCGCCTCGTTGTCGATCAGGTTCATCGCGAACATCTGCTGCGGCACTTTCTGCCTGTGATTCAGCGCGGCGAAGTGACCGTCCACAACCGTTGGGATGCGACGCATGGACGGATCATCTCGCACCGTGAGGTCGACGGCAAGCGCGACCCCAGAAACTTGTCGGCAATGCGGCTCTACACCCGGCGCGAGACCGAGCGGCTTTTCGAGCAGGCCGGTCTCGCAGTTGAGCATGTCTATGGCTGGCATCCGGCAGGTGAATTCAGCCGGTCGAGCCGCCGCATGGTTATAGTGGGGAGAAAAGAGTGAGCTCCTTCGTCCAGAAGCCCGATTGCAGAATCAACAAGCAGCCGCGATCCAGACGGTCGCTCGCTTACGAGAGGAGAGTTTTCCTGCTCTTTGTGCCGCGCCTGAGTTTGTAACCTATTGCCCATTAATAGCTTGACATTGTCGGCACAATTGCCGATATTGCTCTGGGTCGTATTACGACCTGCTGGTACCTGCCGAGCGATAGTC
>JBDRQZ010000181.1:0-2570 GCA_043826025.1 bacterium
TCCAGGATATTGTCGAAGAGACTGAGGATAGTTTCCTCTTCCGGATGGTTGATTGCCGCGTGCAGTCGGCACGTCATCGCAAGGGGCTGACCCCTTTTCCCTGCAAGAGTGTAGGCATTGTCGAGTATTCCGAGTTCGCCCGGACTATCGACCCGCGCATCGAAACCGAGTGCATTGCCTGTCCCCCTGATGACAAGCACCCCGACTTCTGGTGTGGCTGGCGCTTCACGCTGAAAAAGTGACGACGCGAAAAGAGGTTCGCTACTGAGCGCCTCTCAGCATGTGAGTCCTTTGCTACCAGAGGCGAAGGCGCATTAACCTGTAAAAGCAATGGCCGACGGTACTCTGAGCACCGTCGGCCATCTGTATTGTGTGGATGTTGCCGAAGAGTTATTTCATCAGCACCATCTTCTTGGTCTGGGTGAAATCACCGGCCGCGAGACGATAGAAGTACACGCCGGACGACAGGCTCTTGCCGTCGCGATCACGCCCATCCCAGCTCAGCCGGTGGACACCGACATTCTGATGGCCGAGGTCGAGATCGAAGACCCGCTGACCCAGAGTGTTGAAGATTTCCAGCGTGACATCCGCCGGACGGCCGATGGTGTATTCGATCGTGGTCGTCGGGTTGAACGGGTTCGGATAGTTCTGCTCCAGCGAGTAGGCCACCGGCAAAGTCAGCGAGCCGCCCTCGACCGCCGTCGCGGTGCCGCCGTTGAACAACACGGTCAGATTGTTGTCGGCGCTATTGGCGGTGACAACGTCCAGGTCACCATCGCCGTCGACATCAACCGTGCACAGCCCGAACGGGAAACGCCCGATCGCATAGGAAATGGCCTGGTTAAATCCACCGGCGCCGTTGTTAAGCAGGAGCGACAGCGTGTTGTCGTCGGCGTTCACGGTCACGAGATCAAGCATGCCGTCACCATCGAAATCGGCGTCAGCCGCACAGACCGCACGCGGGAACTGATCGACGTCATAGCTGCTCGACGAAACGAAGTTGCCATCACCATCATTGACCAGCACCGTCACCTGATCGGTCCAGGCGTCGGTAGTGACCAGATCGAGATCACCGTCACCGTCGAGATCGGCACTGGCAAGCGAATAGGGATGATCGCCGACGGCCAGATAAATCGCGCCCGCGTCGGTGTCGAAGGTTCCGTCGCCATGATTGAAGAGAATCGTGACGTCATCGGAGAACGCATTGGCGGTCGCCAGATCGAGATCCATGTCGCCGTCAAAGTCGGCAGCCACCACCTTACGCGGTGAGGTACCAACACGGTAGGTGTAGCTCGTGTCGTAAGCGGCAGCGTCCTGTCCAACCAGTCCTGAATGCAAATAGACAGTGATGTCGTTGCTGTACATATTGGCAGTGACCAGGTCGACGTAGCCATCGCCGGTAAGATCTGCCAGCACCAATCCGCGCGGACCGTCGCCCACCATCATCTTCACCTGCGATCTGAAATCGCGAGGACCTGGGGTGTTGTTATTGTTAGGCAGGTAGGAGACGCTGTTCGAGGCGTAGTTGACTACCATGATGTCCAAGTAGCCGTCGCGGCCGATGTCGCTGGCCACGACCTGGCAGGGAAACCCATCCGTGAGAAGGGTGGTGAAAGTACTGAAGACGCCGCTGCCGTTGTTCCACAAGACTCTGGCATTGTCGGATTCCGAATTGGCGGTGATCAGATCGATCGCACCGTCGCCATCGAAATCGGCGGCCGCGACGCTGCGTGGGTTGCTGCCGGTTTCATAGTTGACCTGGCCGGAGAAGCTGCCGCTGCCGCTCTCAACCGCAACCGTGAAGGTCCAGATGTAGCCCTGGGCAAGTCGCACACCACCATCAGAAAGCAAGCCAATCGTCGCCATTACCGTGACCGCATCCCCGACCTGGAAATCCCCGGTCGGTGTGAAAGTCGCGGTTCTGGTCGCCGGATCATAGCTCAGAGTTCCCGGACGCTTGCCGCGCGTCCGCTCCATGATCACCAGAGTGGAATCGCCGAAAGAGGAAGCGCGCATAGCCATATCGAAAGTCACGGTGACGCTGCTGCCGGGATTTACATTCAGCCGATTCGCAGTCGGCGACACCGCAGTCACCTCCGGCGACTTGGTGCTGAAAGTCCAGGTGTAAGCTGGTTCGAGTTTGGCGCCCTCCATCGAGAGAATCCCGGTGGTGAGTTTCACAGTGACGACCTCACCGACGACGAAATCGGTCGTCGGATCGAAACTTAGCGTGCGGCTGGCAGCATCATAGGTAATCGAGCCGGTGTGCGTACCGGTCAGTACGCCAGTGACCTGGACCGTAGTCTCGCTGAAAGTCGTGGCATTCATCTCGCCATTGAAGGTCGCACTGATCACAGCATTGTTGGCCACGTTCAGCATACCGCTGTCAGGTACAACATCGATCACTTTGGGTTTGGCGGTACCGAAAGACCATTGGTACGCCGCCGCCATCGGTACTCCTTCGGCCGAGCTCACCGCAGTGCTCAGCCCCGCCGTAACTGTTTCACTCAGCCCAAATGGGAGATCGGACTTGATCTTCAGTTGCCATAACTCGCTATCATATTCGTAGG
>JBDRQZ010000182.1:0-3268 GCA_043826025.1 bacterium
CTGAGAATGCGGCTTCACTGCTGGCGTATTCCCAGAACGACCCCGGCGCTGGTCTGAATGAGGCTTCAGCGGGACCGACCAACAAGCTCGGCCGCCTCATTGTGAGAGAGCCTCAGATAATGGCGTTCACGCCGCGTCTGATCGACCAGTACCAGCGCCGCATGGTCGCGCACCTGCAACAGTATTTCCCCGATCAGTGCCGGGAGATGGGCGAAACCGGGGTCAGCGAGTTTGTCAAGCACGGCATCTCCCGGGCAGCGGTCTATGGCATCAAGACGGAACTCGCAGTGCAGCAGTATCTCGAAATCATGATGTACTTTGGGCGCGACTTCGATGTCGATCACAAGCGCGGCTTGGCCAGCCGAATTCTCAATGATCCCGCAATCGAATCGGGCAAAGCCCGCTCCGACAAACTCTACGAAACCGGCCTGAGTCAGCATGCTGCGGAGACCCCGACCGACAGACTGGATGGGGTGAACGGCTAATGGGCTGGTTGATAGCAGCAATAGTGGTTGTGGTGGTGGTTGTCGCGGTTGTCATTATCGCCTCCATGTTGGGAAAGCGAAAGGAACCACCCGCGGGAGAGGGCGCCGGTTGCGAAAACGGCGGAGACCAAAGCGTTGGAGGTGCAACCAGTACATGCGAATCGGACAAGAAGCCGAAGGTCGTGTCTTCATTGGTTGTACACGTAGTTGAGCCGGATGGGACCACAGCCGTCGAGAGCGCGGATGCGACGATCTCCGGCCCAAGCTCTGGGCAGGACGTGACGGCCGCGGATGGCAAGGTGACATTCGCGGACATAAACGCGGGAAATTACCAGGTCACCGCCAGGTCAGGCAGTTTCTTCCCAGGTTCCGGCGCAGTCAGCGTGCCTGCCGGTGGTACCGGGCAGATAACGATTCAATTGGGCAGGCATGCCGTTCTTGAAATCGAAGAGATCACCTTTGGGAGTAACCATAAGATTGATAAGGATACGCTGGGTGCCTTTCGTTCGCCAGAATGGGTAAAGGGCCGTGCAGCTGCAGATCAATCTCCGGTTTGCTACACACGTAATAAGAAGGTCAAGCTCACGGCGAAGTTCAAGGTGACGACGCAACCGAGTCAGCCCGATGCGGTCGCAATCAGAGGCAAGAGCACCTTCAACGGGGCGGGTGGAGCGACTGCCGCTTTGGAATGGACCGGCACGGTCAACGTCAATAGTGGAGATACGGAGGTTACTTCGTCCGCTATTGAGAGCGATGTCGTGTTGCCTAACCAGGTGGACTGCTACGATGGTCAGACTATAGCTTGGGAAATGAATCCCGGCAACACCGGCTGGGCGGCTGCGGGCAATAGTGAACATCTTGTTTATGTGACGCTGGCCGATCCAGCGGGCGGTGTCAAAGTCTACTGGACGCTGGTCGATCTCACTTGTCGTAGCGCCAAGGGAGTCACGACAGCCGATGCGCTGGTCACCGACTCATTCAATCAGCTAAAAACCGGCATCGGCAATGGAAATGGCCTCAAGAGAAAGCGCGACGGTCAGGAGCTCTCATACTGGAAGCTCGCTAGAAATACTCCGCAGATATTCAGCACTGCGGAAATGCTTGCAACCACGAATCCCAATGGGCACGGCAGATGCGGCGCCTGGCAGGACTTCACGGTCGACATGCACAAGATCCATGGAATAACGACGACGGTGAAGATCGGCATGTTTACGGATGCCATGCAGAATCACGGCGTAGATACAGGCTTTCTGGTGAAGAACTGGAAGTTCAACGGTGCTGGCACTCGGGCTGCCCCGTACACGCACGTCGCCGGGACACCTGTTGCCGCGGAGTGTCAGATGCTGAGCAACGGCATCCCCGGGCAGGGAAAAGACAACCCGCAGAAGTACTTCTGGGATCATGCAATCATCCAGTATGGGGGGGCTTACTATGATCCTTCTTATGGTGCCGGACCAATCGCCACGCAACATGACTATGAGGCGGTGGCAATGGACGGCATGGGCGCCGGGGCGCAGGTGGTCCTGACTGATAGCGGTGGATTCCAGCACTTTGCCCAGGAGCTCTGCAGTCGTGGGTACCGCGTTCACATAATCACGCCGGCGGACACGCCCGCCGGCATCGCTGCTTCATACGCAGTAGCCTCCTGGAAAGATCTTTACGATCATCCTTACAACGCCGGATACAAAACAAGAAACTCGGTGATGAACACGCTAGGTGTCGGAGACTTCATATTTGTTCCAAGGGAGATCTCCAACATCAACATGCTGGTATTTCTGGTGATCTAGCTCGGTAATGAGGCCCCAAGATGAGAATCGGTGTTGGGATTAGGATAGCGTTACTTGCTGCTTTTTGGTTTCTGTTGAGCAATTGTGGAGGTGGAGCCGCCGTGGAAACTATAAACATAGAACTCGAATTCGAATCGTTCCAACTTCGCGATGTCGCGACAGCGTTGGAACTAAGGCTGGTAGAAAGTGGCGGGCAGCCAACGATTCTGTCATCACACCGCCTCGGTGATGAAGCACTGTTGGTGAGAGCGACCACGTTGGCGGCTGGTGAGGACGCCAGCGCCTTCAATGTCGCCACAATCTCGGCTGCAACAGGTGCTGCCGACTGGGACGCCGCGTCGGTCCCTGACTCGGGCTATGCGGTGGTTCATACTGAACCAGGGAGCGGCAGATGCCCTGTCCTGTTGCGTACACCGGGGGCTGAGAAGCCAGCGGCAGTGGATCAGCAGCATCCGTTTGCCGTTCTCCGCACGCCTCGTTTTGCCAAGCGTGCAAGCGACGTTACGGCAACCATAAGTGCCGCGAAACGTCGAGATAGTACGCAAGAGTTGGTCTTGTATCGCAGAATGGAAGATGGTGCGTTTGAGGATCCCATTTCTATCTTTCGCTGTGAGGATGGCGACGTCGAAGAGGGCTTCCTGATCCAGGCTCCCGACAGAGAGTTGGCAGCTTGCAGGTGCTACGTCCCTGATGTCCGTGATGCCGAAGACCAGTCGCCAGCAGAGACCCTGGAGAAGGCTTCTGGCTTGTTGAGCCGCCCAGGCGTGCTGAGCTGCGCTGTTCTTGACGCAGACTACAAGGAGGTGGGAGATAGATTTCAGCCTCTGGCACAACGCCGAATCTTCGAATTCGATGCCGACTTCAGGGATAGTCTGCTGGTGGCCTTCATGCGGACCCGTGACGGAATAGCCCTTGCATGGGGCTACGTTGGAGCCGCGACGCCAATCTGGCACGTCGTTGAAAAGAAGCAACCAGACTCAGGTTACTTCTCTCCCG
>JBDRQZ010000183.1:0-2101 GCA_043826025.1 bacterium
AACTATCCTCAGTCTCTTCGACAATATCCTGGACGTTGATGTAGGCGTAGAGCCGGTACTGCAAAGCCTGTTTGAGCGCCGCCAAACCGCCGTTCTCCGGGATGTTCTGCCGCTGCATGATTCGCCTGGCTTCGATCTTGGTGAATTTCTCCCAGGCGTTGCGATCAAGCTCGATTGCCTTCTCAATGCCCAGTTCACGTTCAACTTCCTGAAACCACAAGCCATCATGCGCCAGCCACAACTTGGCGGCGTCGGCCAGCATTTCGCGATCGACAAGTTCTTTCTCTTCAGCCATTGCTGTCAACCTCAACCAGTTTGATCCACGGAATTGTCCTGCCGGCGCCGGCGCCTGAACTGCAACCAGACCACAAAGAGGATCAGGATCAGCACCAGCGCTCCCCAACTGAGCGGCGCCAGGTATTCATCCAACAGCCGCCGGATTTCCGCGCCGTAGAAGTAGAAGAGCGCGCCGATTGCCATGAACCGCAGTCCGCGACTGATGAAAGATATGAGGACGAATAAGTCGAAGCGGTAGCGCGCGACGCCTGAGGCAATCGTGAACACTTTGTAGGGGATCGGCGTGAAACCGGCGACGAAAATCGCCCAGACGCCATAGCGCTCAAAGTAGCTGTCGAGCTTGCCGAGTTTTTCTTCGCTGAAGAACTTCCGCAGAATCGGACGGCCGCCTTTCTTGCCGATCAGATAACCGACCATTGCCCCCAACACCGAGCCGACCGTCGTCAGCGCGCCATACCAGAGCGAGTTCTCCGGTCGCAGAGTAGCCAGCGCTATCAGCACCAGGTCGCAGGGCACCGGCAGGATTATCGACTCCCCCACAGCGTTGCCGAACATAATCAGCACCGCAGTCGACGATGCGCCGAACTCGGCAAACCAGGCGAGAAAATCTCCTACCATGCGGCTACTTCAGAGTCTCGGGGTCGGCTTTCGGTCGCTGTTGATGTTCCAGCACCCCCCAGACCTGCCGCGCCTGGCCATCCAGCTCGACCTCTCCGGTCACGATCGCCAGAGCGAAGCCGGAGGTGTAGAAGAAACGCTTTTCCGACAAGTCGAAATCCATCTTGAACCCGAGTTCCGGCACCGTGGCGCTCTTCTTGAGCGCCAGATAATCGAAGATCTTTGCGTCACGCCTGATCAGATCGGATTCGATCCGGAAGTTGTCGGAACCATCGGCATAGAGCACTCCGCCATCGGTAGCGACAGCGAGGAAATTCTTGTACAGGCGATTGTCGACAGTGGCGGAATCCGAGGCGGCCAGCAACCGCAGGTTGTCGCTGCCGAGCAGGGCCACCCAGTCATAGTTGATCTTGTCGATACCGCTGCCTTTCTCGGCCAGCGGGTTGTAATCGGCGAGCTCTTCAAGTTGGCAGAAAACCGTACCGCTGACCGTGTCGGTCAGGGTGCGCAGGGTTGCATCGCCGACAGCATGAGCGCGCAGACGTGTCTCGCCCTCCCAATAAGCCTGCAGTGGCAACAGATTCGCGAACTCCAGGCCCAGGGTGAGATTGTCACGGTCATAGAACAGTGTGCCGACCCGCGTCGAGTCGTTCCATTGCAGACTACCGAAGTAGTAGTCATTTTGCGCCAACAAGCTGGTCGAGTCATGCCGAGCGCGGGTATAGGCCAGCACCCGCCAGCCCTGACCATCGAAGTAGAAACCGCCGAAATCACGCTCCGCCGGTTTGAAGCGGTTGTCATCGAGTGCATGGCGGAATCTCACCAGCAGTGCACGTTTCTCGCCATGGCTCTCACCGAGGAAGAGAATTTGCTCACCGACATAGAATCGCTCGAATGCGCCATCGCTGCCGGCAGGGATTGCCCGCAGCGAGCTGAATGGCAGTTCATGGTTGCGGTCGACAGTGCCGCTCTTGGCGTCAAATGAAGTTTCCGCTGTACCGCCACAGCCTGCCAGGATGACAAGCAGCAGGTAACCACTGAGAATAAGTATCATCTTTCGCATCGGTCTATAGTAATACCCCAAATGTCTGACGCCAACTGCAAAAGTCATTGTCTCAGCACTTGCGCGGCCGCCCCCAGCTCGTATATTCGCTGCGAGGTATTATTGATGCTACTGGCAATCGAT
>JBDRQZ010000184.1:0-2679 GCA_043826025.1 bacterium
AGGTCAGCATGTTGTAAGCGTTGATATAAAACGCTAGCCGTTCCTCCGCGGTCGCGTTGCTCAGATTAGCGCCGGCCAGACCCACTACCAGCGAGTCGAGACTGGCGCGGTCGGCCTGCAGGCCGCGATAGTCCACCAGACCGTCGACGACATATTTCGACAAGATTGGCAAGTAATTGTTATACCGGAAATCATAACTTTGCATCATAATCGGTTTGTCGGTACGCTGCTCCGGCTGCTCACCGCCACAACCGGCGACTGTCAGGGCTACGGCAACAATGAGAAAAGCTCGCTTCATCAGACTCTCCCAGCCTCTATAATCTTCGCGAGCCAATATACACCGAGAGGCGGTGATGTACAGCCGCGATTGAAATTCTGTCGCTCAAAGCGATGCAGATATTGTAACCTGGATTGTTTTGTCGCGTATAAATAGCTGGCCGGAGACCGAATATGTTGCGAAAGTTATGCTGTTTGGTTTTGCTCGTACTGCTGACAGCTTCAGCACAGGGAACAGATGATCTGATGGTAGAAAGAAGTAAATCCGCGAGAATCAGCTTTGCCGCCTACGCGGAATCGAATGAACAACTGCGACATGTCTGCCTGCTGGCGGAGAGTATCCGTGAATTCGCGGGAGAGCTCTCCGACGCGCCGGTGCTGATATACGTGCCGGAGGAATTCAGTGATCGTGATGAGAGTCTGATCGAGCGGTTGCTGGCTGCCGGGGCGAAAGTTAAGGAGTGCACGATCCCCGAAGCAACCGCTTGGTTTTACTATGCGGGCAAGACTCATGCCGCCGGGCTGGCGGAATCCGAACTTGCCGGTTCCACGGAAATCATGGTTTGGCTCGACGAAGACACGATTGTTTTGCAAGAGCCAACGGAGCTGATGTTGTCGCCGGGAATCGCGTTCGGTTATCGGCCGGTAATGCACAACCGCTCCGGCACTCTTTATGGAGAGCCGCCGACCCCGTTTTGGGCGCAGATATACGAGGTGCTTGAAATCGAACCTGATTCCCTCTTTCCGATGATGACGCCGGCGGATCGGCAGCAGATCAGAGCCTATTTCAACGCCGGCTTGCTGGCGGTACGGCCTGAGCTTGGAATCCTGCGCGGCTGGGGCGAGAGTTTCAGAGAGCTTTGTGCCGATTCGACGCTGGCGCAGATGTGCCGCGAGGATGTGGAAAAACGAATTTTTCTGCACCAGACAGCACTGGTGGGCGCGGTGTTCCAGCGGCTCCAGCGACAAGAGATGGTCGAGCTTTCCGAACGCTACAACTATCCGCTGTTTTTCAAGCGGCAATATGGCGCGCTGGAGGAATTCGACGATCTCGGCGACGTCGTGACGCTGCGTTATGATGTCTACTTCCGCAACCCGGAGCCCGACTGGGCGGAGAAGCTCAAGGGGTCACCGGAAAAACTCTCCTGGCTGAAGTCCCACCTGAAAAGTGAATAACCTGCTCTGAATCGTTTTACCTGTTTCTGCATCTAATCAGTGGAGTAGAAACAGCGAACGACCTGACAGACAGGATTGGCAATGCAGAGCAGAAAACTACATCACCGTGGATTGACCTCGTTTTTCACACTATTCGGTTTTCTGATAATGGCGATCACCGGCCTGGTGCTCTATTTGGAGCCGGAAGGTCGTGTCGCCTATTGGACTAATTGGCAATTGCTCGGACTCTCCAAAACCGATTGGGGTAACATCCATATTCTCTCCAGCCTGCTGTTCGTGGTCGCCGGGGCTTTCCACATCTTTCTGAATTGGAAACCTCTGCTCAACTACTTTCGCGATCGCCTGACACGAGGAGTCAAGCTTGGCCGCGAGTTGTCGATCGCTTCAGTAGTTGCACTGTGGGTGATTGTCGGCTCGATCTATCCTCACCCGCCGCTGAGTTACCTGCTGGACTTCAACTCATATCTGAAAAAAGTCTGGGTGGCTGAGAGACATTATGAACCGCCGTTCGGACACGCCGAGCTACTGCCGCTCAAGTCGTTTGCCAACAAGATGAGGATCGATCTGCCGCAGGCGGTCGCCGAACTGAAAACGCAGGGCATCAGATTCGATAGTGCCGAGCAGACTCTCGAAGAAATCGCCGAGGCCAATCAGATCTCTCCGATGAATCTCTACCTGTTGATCAAGAAGTTCGAGCAGTCGCCGGAGCCAGAAGCGGCAGCCGAGAAGATGCCCCCAGACGATTAGACAGAGTCGACATCCGCGACCGAATGGAGCAGCTTCGCTCCGACCCATTCTCGGCCAGACTTGTACTCCCTGGTACACTACTGGACCGAATGGTCCACGCCTGAACATCCGCGCGATTCCCTACAATTCTTAAGTCGTTAATTTGACTCATGTTACCCTGCGTAGCAGACTTGGCATCCCGGTTGCAATAGGAGCCTGCAGGTCATTAGGGCTCGCCTCACAGTGAGGCAGGCAGGCTTTTCATTCCTAACAGGAGGTTCAGATGTCGAAAGCAGCGAGGGTCGTGTTCCTGAGCGCAACAGCACTACTGCTGCTGGTCGGAGTTGTTCTGGCTGATACGGTGTCGATCAGTCCCCACAAGATCATTCTCAACGCAGCAGGACAGGCGGAGAGTGTGCTGGCGATCATGCCGATGTCGCTTGGCGGCTACCAGTTCAGTGAGGGTGAGGCCACTCTGAGCCTCAATGGTGAGCAGGTAGC
>JBDRQZ010000185.1:0-7080 GCA_043826025.1 bacterium
AATCTGAAAGCCACTTGCACCCGGTCGCAGCCTTGGCGCGCAATCCCAGCAGATGGGAAGATACCGGAGGCGAAGTAGTGATCAGAATCGAATCATTGTCTGCAGCAAGCAGCTTCTTCAACTTGCGCCAGGCGGGTCGAACAAAACCGATCCGGCTGTCGGGAAAGAACAATTGCCTGGCTCGCGATTGTCTGGCGGTATCTCGCACTCGTTCGCTGGCCAGAAATGGCAAGAACTTCGCAACTCGCGCCGGATCGGTGGAGCCGGCCCGCACCACTTTGACACGTGAGTCAAGTTGACGCAACTGAGAGGCATCATAGACCGGATAGGCAATCGGCTTGACGGTCAGCACCGTCACCCGGTGACCGGCGGCCAGATAATTCGCCCAGGCCAGCGGGCGATGCGTGCCTGCCATTCCCAGTGGCGGGAAGAAGTAGGCGACGATGATGATATTTCTAGTGTCGGAATTCATCGATTAGATTGAGAAAAGTCTCGTGCGCCGCCTGCATCTGCTGTTCGCGGATACCACGTTGACGCAGCTTGGGCTCATATTCATCGTAAGCAGCTTGTCGCGCGAGCGCTACCGCGCCCCGTTTGATCCGCTGCGCCAGCACCTCAGCATCGCCAATGGGAAAGAGATGGACTTCGTTTTCGAGCCACTCACGATTGCCTGGAATGTCGGTCACTACCGGATAGAGTTTCTGCGACATTGCCTCCAGTAGCGAGACCGAGGTCGAATCCGACCTGGAAGTTGAGACATAGATGTCGGCGTTACGCAAAGTGCTGAACATCCTCTCTTCCGAAAGTCTTCCCACGAAGACTGTTTTGCCAGCTAAACCGAGTTCACTTGTCAACTGCCTCAACGTTGACTCCAGACTACCGCTCCCTGAGATTGTCAGCTCGAGAGGAAAATCCTCCTCCAGCAGAATTTTCGCCGCCCGCAACAGCGTTGGCAAGTCATAGATCTCCTCATGTTGCCGCGTCGAGATAATGCGCAGGGTTTCACCCTCGCTCAACTCGCGTTCTTTGCCGCTCTCATACCAGGAGCGCCGCACGCCAAAGCTCACGACCAGGTGTCGTCGCACCGGACCGAGTTGGCGCGCCGCGGCCAGCAGACATTCAGCATCGGCGACTATCAGATCGCTGCGTCCCAACACGAAGCGAGAACGCCGTCGCGCCCAGAAACCTCGCGAGCCGGAGACCAAAATGTCGGAGCCCCAGAGAGTCAGAATTAGCGGATGAACATTAGCCAGCGCTGCCGCCAACCCATACGTGGGCAGGAAGTGGGCATTGACCACGAAGGGTTGAAACTCAGCGATCAACTGCTTGATCTGTCCTACCAGCGACAAGTATCGCAACGGACCTGCCGGGTATTTTGAAGTGAGCTTGTGACCGGTGAACTTGTCATCATAGTCGCATGAGGCCACCAGCACTTCCCAGTCGAGCTTCTTAAACTCCTCAGCCCAGCGCAACAAGTGCGAGCTTAGAGCTTCACCCAGGAAGAGAATTCTCACCGGCGCCTCCGGAGCTTGTCCACTGTTCGTTTCAAGCCGCTCGCGTGATACAACTCGGTGTAGTTCACCGGTGTCGCGCCCCAACTCTCCTTGAACCGTTGCAGACCTTTGTCGTCCTCCGGCGACGCACCGAAGTTTAGTCTCATCAGGCCCAGCGACTGCGAGTCCCGGATCACGCGATCAAAGAGCAGAAAATTGGCCGACAACTCGCGGCCCACCTGACTACTAAAACCATCAAAGTAGAATGTGTCGCTCTCGCTGGCTAGATAGATATGGCAGGCCACCATCTGACTTGCACTCGTTGCCATGCTCACCCTGACCGACCTGTTCGTATCACACCCAAGGCGCAGCAGTCCTTCGTAAAACTGTGGCCTGATCCTGCGCGGCTTGCCGGTCAGGCGTTCATGTTCTTTCAACAGCGCCATCGCTGTCGGAATATCGGCCAGTTGCAGCGGCATGACCTGGACTTCCTGTGCTTGCGCCTTAAGCAGGTTTCGTTGGGTGTTCTCCGAGTAACTCAGTACCCCCTTCAGGTCCAGGACATGGGTGTTGAGTTCGCGGCGCTGAAAACCTGGCGTGACCATGCCACCCACCGACGGTTCGGAGAATTGCACCACACTAATCTCGGCATACTTGCTCTGTGAGAGATGTGTCAGCAAAGCTTCACAGGCGGCATTACTCCCGGCGGGTGAAAAGACACCACCATACCAGCCAAAGGGTAATGACCAGAAGCATGAACCGAGCTTGCTAGCCTTCACCAACCCGGGCAGAAATGATTCCGACGCGATCAGCAGCACACTACGCCAGCCGTAGCAGTTGCTCCACAGGTCTAGCAGATCGGGGTGATAGAAAACGGACGCCGGACCGCTATCGCGGGCAATCTCCCAAAACTGAGCAGGTGCATCGTTAAGTCTGATTTCCCTGACTTGCATCGGCATGGTTCAACGGCGCACGAGTAGAATCTTCCCCTGATAACGCTCGCCATCCTCAGCCACCAATTCGAAGATATAGACACCTGATGCCACCAGTGTCCCGGAGTCGTTGCGTCCATCCCAGCCGTCGTCAAACTCCGTTTGCATCAGGTGGCGCACCAGCTCGCCGGCGACATTGTAGAGACGGACTTCGGCGCGTTGTCCGAAAGTGAAGCGCAGCCGTCCAGTGGATGTCTCGCTGACCTCAAATGGATTAGGATAAGCCAAAACATCGTTGGCGGTGTCGACCCCGCGCAGATTGTAGTCAAGGACTGAAAGACCACCGCTGGTGAAAACCAACAGTTTGCCGCTACGTTCATCGAATTCCAGCGCCCGAATCTCATCCGCGAGAATCTGCGAGTTGGCGGTAGTGAAAGCTTCGGAGCGGGTCTGCCCGAAGGAAATGAAGCCCAGACCACTTGAGGTGCCGATCCAGAGATTGTTGCGCGAGTCAACCGTCAGGGCGCGGACATCGCTGCTGATCCCCGCCGGCAAAGTCACCGGGAAGAAGAAGCGAATATCGTCATCGAAATAAGCCAACCCGAGGTTCGTTCCCACCCAAAGCCGGTTGTCGAGGTCGACCGCCAACGCCGACACCGAACCCGACGGCAGACGGCGGCTGGTGGAGTAGATGCCAAGGTCATCATCGCCATGCGCGAATGGACTCGCACCATAGTCGACAAAAGCCAGACCCTGATTCTCATCACCCAGCGCCGCAAAACCATCGCCGCCGGCAACGGCTTGAGCACGGTCAGACACCAGGCCATCGGCGGCCTCAAAGTAGGTCCACAGCGAATCCACCTGATTGAACGCCAGCATCGAGCGACGACCGTAACCACGATATGAAGAAAACCAGATATTGCCCTGTTCATCCTCCGCTATATCGTTGATGACAATAAACGACAGGCTAGGATCATCATCGTTGCCAAGCAGCGGCGAGTTGGTTTTGTTAAACAGGCTCACCTCGCCCGTCGGCGAGATTCGAAAGGCCCCATCGCCGAAGATGCCCAGCCAGAGATTGTCCTGCCGATCAACCAGCGCCGCGCGGATCTCGCGGTGAGTGACCTTGTTATTACTCCAGTCGCCATTCTTATAAACTGAGTAGCCATCATTCAGGCTCGCGGCATAGATCACGCCACCACTAGTCACTCCTCCACCCATCAGGTCATTACTCACCGGACCGGGGAACGCTATCCCGGCAAGACTGGAATCAGTCTCCATCAAGTACAGCCCGTCGGATTCCGAGCCGAACATCAGCCGCGGCTCCAGCAAACCGACCCTGACGCCGGCCGACAGGCTCAGGTTATCGAGCAGCTGAAGTTCGCCGTTCGCCTCAAGAATTGCGGCCTTTCGCAGGCCGGCTACTTTTGCAACAATGAGCAGGCGACCGCTGCCTGGCGACAGATCAAGGACCTGCCAGTTCTCAGTGCCCACAACTTCCGTTAAGGTGAGATCGGCCTGCAGCACATACAATCCCGAATTCGTGCCGACATACAGGACACCGCCATTCTCAGCCAGCACCGTAGCCGTATCGGCCAGCAGCCCGGCCTCACCACTGCCAATCGTCGTCCAACTGGTGGGGTCAAGCAGAAACTCGCTATTGTTGGGGGCCAACGCCAGACCGCGAGGGGTCGCGGCGACTAGCAGCGTGTCGGCCAGCAAGACATCAAACACTGCGGTTTCGGCAGGGAAGTTGCCCAGGGTCCGATAGGTCTCCTTGACCTCCCCGCCATGCCGAAAGCGGTCGAATTTGAGCACCCCGACATCGGTGGCAATCCAGAGATATGTCGCACCGGCAGCGGCCGCCAATAACTGCAGCGGCTCGCCCTCACGTCCCTGCAGACGGGTGACAGCAAAAGTCTCATCTTCCAAATCAAACGCGCTCAGGTAGCCATCGCTCGACCCGAAGTAGGCAATATTGTCGGCGGCGATGGTAACAAAAGTCGCGGCCACACTGCCGAGACCGTCGCTGTTGATGTAGGTTCCGAGCACTGTACCATCTGCATCCAGGTTGACAACCCCACCGGTCGTGGTAACCCAGACCGAGTTGCCATCTGCCGTCAGCGAAGTAGTCTGCGCCTTGCTGGTGAAGTTTTCCCAAATGTAGGGCTGTGCCGAGGCGACCTCGAACAGCAAGAGGCGGAAAATCACTGCGATTGTCAGAAGCCTAATCATCTCGTCTCTTCCCGAAAACTGCAATTAGAAGAACCGGTAGCATCGCCACAAGACAAATCTTAGACAGCCAAAGACCATGAATGTTGAATAGCGTCTCACCGGTTCTTCCGCCGACATCCGCAACCAGATAATCTCGTTCCCCCAATGCGACGGCGGCGACGCGATGGCCGTTCGGATCGATGATCTCACTGATTCCGGTATTCGCGGCGCGAATCAACCAGCAGCGATTCTCAACTGCGCGAAACACCGGAATCGCTGCATGTTGATAGGGTCCGGCAGTTTCGCCAAACCAGGCATCATTGGTGATCACCGCCAGCAAATTGGCGCCTCGCACTACCATCTCCCGCACAAAGTCAGGGTAGACGACTTCAAAGCAGATCAAGGGAGCAACCACTTTGCCATTGCTCGGATAGAGCGCCAGAGAATCGCCCGGGCGAAAATCCGAGACGTCGAGCCCGAGTTGATCCCGGAGCAAGCGGCGGAAGCTATCGAGCCAGGCGACCGAGTGGCTGTAGGGCACATGCTCTGAGAAGGGCACCAGCTTTTGCTTGTTGTAAGGTGGCAGTTCGACCCCGGTCGGTCTAAAGAAGTAGGCTGAGTTGCTGTAGACTCCCTCACCGCCTGGATCCTCCGAGCGGTACAGCGCCCCGACCAGCATGTCGACACCATACTTGGCGGAGATGCCCTCCACCCAGTTCAAGTAGGCGCGCTCCTGCGCCAGATAACAGGGTGCCGCGGTCTCCGGCCAGATCACCAGCTTGGCGCCCTCGGCCGCCGCGTTGGCGGTCAGCTCTTCATAGTTCAGGAAGTTGTGATCGATCCGACCGGAGCGCCATTTGTCGGCATTTGCGACATTGCCCTGCAGCACCGCGACGCGCAAGTCGGTGGTCACCGGCTGTATCTGGAGTGCGCCGAGAAAGTAACCACCGGAATAAATCAAAATCGCCGCCACAAACCAGGCAATCGAACCGAGGGGGCGTCGCAGATTGCTGTAGCCCAGGTAGAGCGACAGACCGACCACCACGACAAAGAAGCTCACTGCCGCGTCGCCGGCGAAACTGGCAAGCTGCACGATGGCGAGGTTCTCCCACTGCGTGTAAGAGAGATTGAGCCAGGGAAAAGATATTTCCGAGAGAGAACGCAGGTATTCCATCGCGACCCAAATGAAAGGCAGCAGCGCCAGCGCCCACGCTCCCAGCTTGCGCCGGGCTGAGGCATAGAGCCCGCCTAAAACGGCATAGTAAACCGGATGAGCCAGCACCATCGCGACAAAGCCGGTCACGGTGACCACTGCGACCCAGTAGAGCGTAACGATGGAGACAATCAGACCGAACCAATAACCGCTGACAAAACCGCGTCCGAAAGTCTTGTCCCGACGCAGAGCCGCGATAAACAATGGCACAGCGAAATAAGCGAGAAACCAGAGCGGCGAGGGAGCGAAGGCCAATGAAAAAAAGAGCGCCGCGAAAAAGATCGCCAGCGGTCGTTCCGGTTTGATAGCGCCGGCGAACTTCATCAGAGAATGAGTGACTTACCTGTCATTTCCGGCGGCACCTCAAGACCCAGCAGATTCAGCATCGTCGGTGCAATGTCGGCCAGCACGCCGCCGGAACGCAGTCGCCACTCTTTCCTCTCCGGCCCATAATAGAGAAACGGCACCGGGTTGGTGGTGTGAGCGGTGAAAGGTTTACCGGTGTCGGGATCGATCATCTTCTCCGCGTTGCCATGATCGGCGGTGATCAACGCCCGGCCGCCAACCTCATCGACCGCCGCCATGACTTCGCCGACGCCGGCATCGACCGCCTCGATTGCCTTAACCGCCGCGGGAATGATCCCGGTGTGCCCCACCATATCGGGGTTGGCGAAATTGAGCACCACCACATCGAGGTATTTCTTGCGAATCAGTTCGGCGCATTTCGCCGCAACCTCAGGCTCCGACATCTGCGGCTGCAGATCGTAGGTGGCAACTTTGGGCGAGTTGATCAACACGCGCTCCTCGCCCTCATAGACCACCTCTTCTCCACCATTGAAGAAATAGGTGACATGCGCGTACTTCTCGGTTTCGGCGATTTTGAGGAAGCGCTTGCCCTTTTCGCTCAACACCTGCACCAGGATGTTGTCCAGTTTATGCTGCGGGAAGATGATCGGCAACTTGACTTTTTCATCGTAGTGAGTGAGCGTCACGACGTCGAGATCAGGCAATTCCGGATGGGCCTTAGTCGATTCGGTCTGTTTGGCCAGAATGCCCGACAATTGCCGCACACGATCGGCGCGGAAATTGAAGAAGAGGCAGATGTCACCCTCATTGAACTCCACCGGCTGTCTGGTTTTCACCACCACCGGTTCGATGAACTCATCGGTAACGTCGGCAGCGTAGGATTCCTGAATCGCTCTTACCGGGTCGTCGGCCTGCTTGCCCT
>JBDRQZ010000186.1:0-7672 GCA_043826025.1 bacterium
CCCACTCGCGAGAGTGGGAACGCCCTTGCTCTCTCCATGATCCCCATCCTTGCTGGTGGGTTACCGTTTTCCGCCATCCAACCCGTGCTAACTCCCGAATCATTCGATATGGATGCTCCAATCGCCGTCGGCCATGACATCCATGATGTATAGATCACTTCGTGGTATTCCCACTGCCTTTGACCCACTGAAGCGCCCGATCTCGTTCGCTAACAACTCGATGTGTTGCCCATCGGCATCCATAAGGACAACCGCAAAATTGCTGCGGCCGCTGTGGCTCATTTTGAAAACAGATAGTCCCCGCTTGAGCTGAAAGATTTTCGAGCACTGTTGTCCACGACCAGCAAACTCCTTAGTATCTGGTGCCCTTGAGAGTCGAGGTTGTTTAATTTCGATCTCCCAAGGTCCATCTGCATCGATGTCTAAGATGTAAGTTCCCTTAGCCGGAATGCTCACGGGTTTGCTTCCGTCGAAATGCCCGATCTCGTTAGCCAGCAGTTCGACATACTCACCGTCGCTGTCGAGCAGAACAACAGAGAAGTTGGAGGAACCCACGTGCTTCATATCGAATACCGACAGGCCGTCGAGCAACTGGAATTTCGGTGATGCTTGCTGACCATGACCGTTGAGAGTAATGTTTTCCGGCGTGTTAACCCCGTGACGCGCGGCATCTATCGTCGCCACAACACAGACACATACGGCAATTGTGGTTATAGCAATCCAACGTGCCTTTCTCATCCGATATTCCTCCGTTTCAAGTTTCAGCTTGAAGGCTGCGAACGCCGAGCGGACTCATAGGCCATTGCGCTCAAATCAGGTCCTTAGCCTCAGGTGCGTCTTGCCCTCTGTCTCAATCCAATTCAATCTTATGAAAACAAAATAGCAGATGTTGAGATGAGGTCAAGGGTGTTTTTTTCGGCAGATCCCGTGTCGGAGCACGGGACAAGCGTGGGCATCTGCCGCGTACATGGACGGCACATTGTCCGCTGCGCGGACCGCGATCAGAGATCGCGGCCACCCATCAAGCAAGTCTTGCTCTAATCGAAAACATCAGAGGCAGCTTTCGGAGGTCGGGTTCCGCAGTCCGGAGCACAGCGAGGGACAACAACCCCGCCAACTTAATCTCATTCCACCGCATGCGGCGGGCACCCGCCCCTCTGCCAGGTTCAGTGCTGCGATTGAGCTGGCAGAACAGCGGAGAGGAACTCCCTCGGTCCCTCCCCGCTGCAGCGAAACAGCATGTCGCTCTGCTATCAGGCAGTCGCTAGCAATCAGGCTCCCCATCTGCGTCGGGGTCTCCCGGAGGAGCGCCGCCAGCGAAGATGTAGTTAATCACGTACACGGCATCAGTAATGTTGACTATGCCATCGCAATTGGCGTCTCCGCTCATCAGCGGGATAGGGGGCGGCCCGCCGCTAAAGATATAACGAATCAGATATACGGCGTCAGTGATGTTTACGATACCGTCGCCATTAGCGTCTCCGGTAACGGGATAGGGACCGGATTGGTTGGCAAACAGGGTGAGTTCGCCGGAGTAGCGGTTGGCGACGGCGAGATCGTAGTCGCCGTCATTATCGAGTTCTGCGGCGATGACACCGACCGGACCGTCGGCGGTCGCATAGTTTACCGGCGGCTGAAAGGTGCCATCACCATCGTTTAGGAGGATTGAGACGTTGTCTGACTGCCAGTTCGCAACTGCCAGATCGTCATCACCATCACCATCCAGGTCGGCCGCGTAGACGTCTACCGGTGCAGTGCCCACGCCGTAGGCGACCGCCGCGGCGAAAGTGCCGTCGCCATTGTTCAAAAGCACCGAAACATCGTCGGAACCGGCATTCGCGACCGCCAGATCGTAGTCAAGATCATCATCCAGATCAGCGGCATGCAGTCCGCCCGAAGCATCGCCCGCAGGATAGCTGACCGCTGCTTGGAAAGTCGCATCGCCATTGTTGAGCAGGATCGAAACATCATCGGATAACTGATTGGCCACCGCCAAATCATAGTCGGCGTCACCATCCAGATTGATTGCAAACACCTCGCGGGGTGTCGCTCCGACACCATAATGTACCGGCGCCTGGAAGCTGCCATCACCATTGTTTAATAGCACAGACACGTCATCAGAGGCTGAGTTGGCTACCGCGAGATCATCATCCAGGTCGCCATCGAGATCGGCGGCAAAGAGATAGCGTGGTTCGAGATGGGCGGCATAGTACACCGGCGCCTGGAAAGTCGCATCGCCATTGTTGAATAGAATCGCAATGCTGTTGGCCCCGGCATTAGCGACCGCCAAATCGACATCGTCGTCTCCATCCAAGTCTACCGCCAAGACGTCGGTCGGCGTGCTGCCCACGCCATACGTGTCCGCCAGCAAAAACGTGCCGTCACCCTGGTTGAGATAAACATAAACATCATTAGAGATCCAGTTCACCACCGCCAGATCATTGTCCGCATCGCCGTCTAAATCCGCCGCACACACCCGCCACGCTCCATCGCCCGCGGGATATTCGATCTCTCCGCTGAAAATAGGTCCGTCTGCAATTGCCAGGTTGACGCAGAACAAAACGATGCAGAGCGTCGCAAGGACGCTGAGTTCACCCCTTATCATAGAACCCTCCTCCATGAGACATAGATTCCGAGCTTGTGGCGAGTTCGCAGCTCGCAACCGCGAGCGTTAGCAACTTACCACATCCATCATTGAGTGTCGTAACGCCTCTCGATGATGCAGACAGCGTACGACGGTATCCGTCGGACGAAGGCCCTCTATCAGGCGCTACGATTCTCCAGTTTTCATCAGCAGTGCGAAAACGGTAAGTGCTCCATAGGCTAATCCACTCCCTCGTTTGTGTTAAAGTATCCTCTCCTTTGTCGAACTGCGACTTCGCACGCTGCGCAATCGCTTCCGCTGACGGGACGTGTGCTCGGTCGCAGGACTAAAGGTTGGTTTCTGCGGGTCGAATTTCGGGGACCATTTCCCGAACCTCGACCAGCAAGCTCCTGCGGTTAGATGCCTCAGTTTCACTACCGCAGAGCGTGGTGAGGATTTCTGATCAAGCCGTCAGAACAAACGAAATCGAAACTCCGCTGGCGGCGAATGGGACTTGCCTCCCCGTAAACCTCTGCTAATGCCGGTGGGCACGTACTTGAATGACGATGTCACTGCAAGCGTCTCTCTCCCCTGAGCTTGCTTCAACCTTAAAATGTCGATTACCGATGGACAGACAACTACGTTGGGTGAGGTGCTGAGCCGTCTGAAATCTAAGTTTCTGCCCTTATTAAGAATATAGAGTGACTCGAAGTGTGTGTCAACAGTTATCTGGAAACTCTGTTCTCGGGCCAAGTGCCTCGCCGCCTGCGGTGGGTTGAGATTGAGTTGGAAAACAGGTAACCCATTCGGTACCCCACTCGCAAGAGTGGGTTCTTATTGAAACAGGCAACGCATTCGGTACCCCACTCGTAAGAGTGGGTTCTTGTTCTTGCCTATGCCAGAATCCGCACCCTCGCGGGTGCGTTACCGAAGCAAGAACCGACCCAGAAACCCGGGGCTCAAGCTCCAGGCCACGCAATCCCTAGTCTTGTCATGCTGGCGCAGGCCAGCATCCATGCGGTTTCCGGAGCCGGTGCTCGTTTGTATCCTGCTGTCAGCCCTGCAGCACGAGATTCTCGGTCTGTTTCAGACGACCTCGTGGGCCCTGGCCTGCGCCAGGGCGACATGATAGGGCCACGCCCGCAATTACTTTGCTGCTTTAATCGAAAACATCAAGGGTAGGCTATTCGGCTTCTCGGGATAGCGCCAGAAGCCATCATCACCTTGCACGAGGAAGGGATGCGATTGAAAAGTGCAGTAAGGGAACTCGTGTAGGTACTCCAAACGCAGACCTGCTTCGAGTAGAGAGTTGATGATCTCACTCAGAGGGTGCGGCCACTCGAAGTTGACAGATTTTTCGCCAAGATGTGGCCCGGCATAACTCCACTCATCTTCAAAGCGCAAAGGCTCCTGCAGGGAGAAGTAAGGGAAGTGAGGTGTCGGCTCCGTCACACCTTTGCGGTCATCATAGGTGTAAGCCGTCGGGTGAAATTCGCGCAGATAGAAGAAGCCTGTCGGTTTCAGGCATGCCGTGATAGCAGTCGCCCAACTCCTTAACTCCGGCAACCAGCCCAGCACGCCGCCGGAGGTATAGATGATATCGAATTGCTCGCGCAGACTCTCAGTCAGCTTTGCGACCTCCGAACAGATGAAGCGCGCCGGCAGGCTCAGTTCTTCAGCCAGGGCTTGCGCCAGGGCAATAGCTTTCTCCGAGAAATCGACTCCAGTCACTGTCGCGCCACGCCGCGCCCAGGAGAGCGTGTCGAGACCGAAATGGCACTGCAAATGCAGCAGGCTCTTGCCGCTAACATCGCCGACCTCTTCGACATCGATTGCCGTCAGCACGCACCTGCCCTGCCGGAACCCCTCGACATCGTAGAATTCAGAATCGCCATGCAGTGGCGTGAGTTTGTCCCAGTGGTCGCGGTTGGCTTTCAGGAGGTCGTCCACTCTCTCATCCTCTCAATGCGCGGCAGGTCACACCCTCGTTCATGCGAACTCGGGCAAGACCAGCCGCAACAGCAAGATGTCCACATCCGGCGGCAGCGTGGCCTGGGGCTTTGCCCCAGGTGTACAGGTCAGATGATCCCATGTTGTGCCGGGTCGTGTCACCTGACACCTGCACCAGCGCGGCAGGTCACACCCTCGTTCATGCGAACTCGGGCAAGACCAGCCGCAACAGCAAAATGCCGATCTACGCTCGCTTGAGCACCAGCACCGGCGCCTCAGTGGGGCAGCCAAGCCGGAACGGGAACCAGTGGCCAACGCCCGCGCTCGTATAAATCTGTGATGCCCCCTTGCTGTATTTGCCCCAGATATATCGCTCGTTGCCCCATTGGTTGAGGATCGGCCGTCCCATGAGTCCGATTTGCCCGCCATGCGTGTGTCCGGCCAGAGTCAGATCGACACCCTGCTCGGCGGCGCGGTCGAACCCGGTCGGGCGATGGCTCATGATGATCTTGAATGCATTCTGTGGAGCACCATCGAGAGTCTGGTCGACAGACTCCTGCATGAAAGAGTTTATCGGTCGCCCCATGTAACGGGGATCGTCGGCGCCGCCGACAAAGATGTCCGTTTTGCCTACCTTAATCGTCACTCCGCGATTTATCAGCATCGGCACCGAAGTGCGCTCGAAAGTTGCGATCACCTGTGGCGCACCGCGGTAGTAGTCATGGTTACCCATGCAGGCATAAGCGCCCAGCGGGGCGCCGAATGACTCGCAAAGTTTGATCGCGCCCGGCAGGAGACGCAAATCATCGGCGATATCGCCTGAGTAAAGCAGCAAGTCGGGCTTGAATTTCTTGGCCGATTGCAGTGCCGCTTCCAGATCGTCGAGATCGATATAGGGGCCCAGATGGCTGTCGGAAAGATGCAGAATCCGCAGGCCCTCGAGATCGTGCGGCAGGTCGGCATAAGCCAGATCGATCTCGCGCACATTAGTGCCGGCGAAGGAACGCGCCATGCCGGTACCGGCCAGGCCCAGCGCGGTTACCGGTATCACCGCGGCCGCTCGCTGCACGAATCTGCGGCGCTGCAGCGATTTGGGAGCAACGTTCTCCTCCAGGCCCTTCCTCCGGCGACGTCGAATTCGGAAGTGTTGCACGGTATTTACAATGCCGGACAGCGGCAGGGTCGCCACCAGAACCAGTGAAAACAGCGCTGCCGGAGCGGTGACTAGTGCGCCAAGCTGTGCCCATTCATAATCGCGATGATAGGTGGCAAACGCCCAGACAAGGCCACTGGCCAGCGCGGTCAGCATCAGACCCAGCGAAGCGAGTTTTACCCAGCGTTTGCGCCACCAAACAGTATTGAAGACCCTCAGCAGGAGCAACTGTAGCAGGCTCAGCACCAGGGTGAAGCCGCCTGCCCAGAGAGCTAAGTTGAATGATCGCACTTGTTTAATCCCGTCATCTCGGTTCTTCCTGCCCAGTTCGCCGCAGATTCATTCTTAATACGTAGGAAACGCCATCCGGTGCCCTGAAGTTCCGAGCTGTTCTGTCGGTGCTTGTTTAGTAGTAGGCCAGCGAACCGGGCACATAGAGTTCGGGATTGGCCAGTTTTTCGGAGGACATCTCCAACAGCACTTCGTCAATCTTAAATCCCGCCGCCAGCAGGGTATTCAACAGCTCCTGGCGCTCACCCTGAACGAAAAGTATCTGTTGGCCATTCTGTTCAGCCGCGCCAACATTGATCGCCTGGACGAAGATATCATCCAGGTATTCCGCTTCAGCTGCGACGAGCGGCCCGACCAGCCCCTGGCGGTGAATTATCGCATAGCCAACGAGGCGACGACCGGCGAAGAAAGCATAGGTTGAATAGCCGGGATCGCGTAGCCAGAAGTGGTGCTCCTCGGGACGCGCAATACCCCGGGCGCGTCGGTCGAGCCGATTGAACTTGTTGATGAAAGCCTCATCTTCGATTAGCCGGCAGTCCAGTCGATTGCTGCTGGCGATCTCCGGCTGGAGCCGATCTGCGACTAGCCTGCGTTTGAGCATCATTACCGGACGTTGCGCGGGCATCCCGAACCGGGTGTAGAGCGCCACTGCCTGCGGGTTTTCCGCAAAGGTACAAAGCGAAAAACGCTTACAGCCTCGCTGACGTCCATACTCCATCGACTTGTCGAGCAAGAGCGCCCCGAGCCCGCGAGATTGGAGGCTGGGATTAACAAAGAGATTATTGAGATACCATTCCTGCTCGCGCACGATAGAGCCGGCATGTCCCACCACCTGCTTGCGGCTGTTGACCGCAACCAGCATCCCTTCCGGGTCGCTGCCGAACCAATGCTCCATGATTGGCCAGACCTTGGGGACTCGCGCCTTGAAGCGCGGTCGGGCGACACGCTGATAGAGATGATTGACCGTGCGCACGATCAGGCGGCAGATCTGCAACAGCTCATTTTGGCGAGCCTGGCGAACCGTGACTTTTGGCATTCTTTTTGTCATGCAGCTATGATGCAATAGTACGAGCGTCGGGGCAACAAGAAACGCCTGAGAGCCTGCCGGCCCGGCTAATATCGAGTTGAGCGGTTTTTGAATTGACAGGCAGAAGAGTGGAGGTTAGCTTAGCCCTCAATATTGGAGCGTCTATGCTTACTGACCCGGTACTGGTGCTCAACAGTAGTTTCGAGCCCCTGGTCATCTGTTCGGTGCGACGCGCTGTGGTAATGATGTACCTGGGGAAGGCACAACTGGTGGAAAGTCGCGATGGTTTGATGATTCGCTCGGTGGCTGCCGCAATGCGGGAGCCGTCGGTGGTCCGCCTGGACCACTTTGCCCTGGTTCCCTTTAAGCAGGTGATGCTCAACCGCAAGAACATCCTTCGCCGCGATGGCGGCCGCTGTCAGTATTGCGGTGCGACAAATCGGCCGCTCACGATCGATCATGTAATCCCCCGGTTGCGGGGCGGTACTGATACCTGGGAGAACCTGGTCTGTGCTTGTGACCGCTGCAACAACCGCAAGGGAGACCGCACCCCGGAAGAAGCCGGCCTAAAACTGGTGCGTGAACCGGCGCGGCCCAACCACATCACCTTCATGCGCCGGTTGATTCGTCATGGCGACGAGACCTGGCGCAAGTATCTCTTTGGTGG
>JBDRQZ010000187.1:0-2493 GCA_043826025.1 bacterium
ACATCGATCTTGACACCATTCCGTTCCATCTTTGCCAGCACTTCGGCGAGCGGCAGCTCAATCTCGTGCAGGAGCTTCGCCGCCCCCATCGCCGCGACTTCAGTCTCAAGCTTCTCATTGAGCCTGTAAGTGAAGTCGGCATCCTCAGCGGAGTAGAAGGTCGCCTTGTCGATCGGCACCCTGTCGAAAGTAATCTGCTTGCGGCCGCTGCCGATCAATTCGCTAATCGGCTGCATCTGATAGTTGAAGTACTTGAGGGCCAGATAGTCGAGGCCATGCTGCCGACTACCGGGATCAAGAACGTAGGAAGCCAGCATCGGGTCATGATCGAAGCCGGTGATCTTGTAGCCCGCCGTGGTTAACACATGATAGTCGAACTTGAAATTCTGAGCGATCTTCTGAAGCTTGGTGTCGGCGAGCAGCGGATTGAACAGTTGGCGGCAGAGGTCTGCATCGAGGTTCGTGCCCTCCTCGTGAGCCAGCGGAATATAGTATGCTTCACCCTCGGCGACCGCGATTGAGATCCCCACCAGTCTGCAATTGAGCGCATCAAGGCCATCGGTTTCAGTGTCGAAGGCGAAAATTCCGACCTGCTTTATTCGTTGCACGAGTTTCTTGAGCTCTGCTTCGGTGTCAACGGTCTGGTAATCTTGCTTCAAGTCCGAGGGCACTGATTTTTCTTCCGGGCTGCCCAACTCGCGCATCAGCACCCTGAATTCCATCTCGTGGAAGAACTGCCGGACCTCAGGTGAACTTAGGTCGGGCAGTTGAAACTTCTCGATGCCGACCTCCAATTCGACTTCATCGTCGAGCGCGACCAGCTTCTTCGATAACTCAACTTTGTCCGCTGCATTCAAAAGATTCTCGCGCAGCTTCTTCTGTTTGACCTGCTCCGCGTTCTGCAGGACGCCGTCGAGCGAGCCATACTCCTCAATTAACTTCACTGCCGTCTTCGGCCCCACGCCGGGGACGCCGGGGATATTGTCGGAGGTGTCGCCCATCAGCGCCAATAGCTCACCCAGTTGCTCCGGATAGACTCCCATCTTGGTTTTCACCGCTTCGCGATCAAACCACTCCCCCGCTTCCGAGGTCTTGCGCAGATTGAGCAGCTTCACCTGATCGTTGACCAACTGCATCAGGTCCTTGTCGCCACTGACAATCACCACTTCCCAACCGGCCGCGACCGCTTGTTTGGTCAGCGTGGCGATCAGGTCATCCGCCTCAAAGCCTGGTTTGCGCAAAGCGGTCAGCTTCATTCTCGCGAGCATCTCATCCAGTCGGGGCAATTGCTCCGCCATATCATCAGGCATCGGCTTGCGCGTTGCTTTGTACTCGTCGAAAATCTTCTTGCGGAAAGTCGGCTCCCGGCTGTCGAAACAAGCCACCAGCCGCGTCGGGGCTTCCTTGTTGACCAGACGCAGGATCGTAGCGGCGAAGCCGAAGATCACCGAAGTCGGCTCACCCTTGGCCGTAGTCAGCGGGTTGCGCTGAAAGGCATAGTAGGAGCGATAGACCAACGCGGTGCCATCGATCAGGAAGAGCCGTTCACTGGCCACGGTAGAGTCCTTCATTCTTGATGTATCTCTCGACTACTGCGGGCAGCAGCATGCGCACCGGCACCCCCTCGCGCACACGCTTTCTGATCAGCGAGGCCGAGATGCCGATTTGTGGCATATTGAGAAGCACAACTTTCTCCGACTCTTCGATTTTCAGCTTGTGCCCCGGCCGCGCCACGACGGCTAACGTCGCCAGTTGAGTCAGACGTTCGGGCTCAAACCAGGTATCCAATTGCTCCACATTGTCCGCGCCGATCATGAAGATGAATTTCGCCTCCGGATATTCCCGAGCCAGGGCCTCCAGGGTCTTGACACTGTAGGAAGTGCCGCCCAGCCGTCGTTCAATGTCGCAAATCTCGAATTCCGGATAGTCGGCGATCGCCAGCTCGGTCATCGCAACGCGGTGCGAGTAAGGAGTATCGATTTTCTTGTTCTGATGCGCCGATTCGAAAGTCGGCAGAAAGAGCACGCGATCGAGCTTGAGTTGATGGTGCGCCTCGGAGGCAAGCAACAGGTGGCCGAAGTGGATCGGATCGAAAGCGCCCCCCAGAATGCCGAGCCGCTCACTCATCGCTGTCGCCGGTATCGTTAACAGCGGCGGGGCTGCTCTCGCTGGCTGCCGCGAGCTTGGCTTCCATGTCGCGTCGCAACTTTTCGGCTTTGACCGCCAGCGGGTGCTCCGGATAGGTGCGCAGGAGATTGTTTAGCTTGTCACGCGCGTCTGCGTACTTCTCCTGCTTCGCGTCGATTTCCGCCAGCATGTAGAGCGCATCCGGCACCAGCTTCGAGTATTGGTCTTCGGTGACGATTTCCTCCAGATAGATGCGCGCGGCGGCGGGACTGCCCAGTTTCATATATTGCGCCGCTGTCTTGAACTGCTTGGCCACCAACTTTTCGCGTGCCTCCAGCAATAGTCCCTCGCCCTCGGCGCGGCGGC
>JBDRQZ010000188.1:0-8826 GCA_043826025.1 bacterium
GCCGCCGCCTTGGCTTTGCCGAACGCACTGTTCGACTCGTCCCGGGTCACCAGATATTGATTCCGGTAGGTCGAGAGACTGTCGCCGCGACGGTAGTCGGTGTCGAGCCAGCCGTATTGGAACTGGTCGTACTTGCCGATCATCTCATAGTACTGCTGACTCTTCACTTCCGGCAAGTGATGCGAAAAACTCACGGTGCGACCACCCTCAGTCCATGATGTCGTGTCGTCGATGATGCCGATTTCCTCAATCAGCCAGTTGGTGTACAGTGCCGGTGACCAGTACTGATCGGCGTAGACGGTGTACTCATCTTCGATCGTCTTGCCGTCGCTATGGAATTTGAAATAGCCGGCCCAAAGAAGCGCCTCGACACCCACAAAGATCGCCGCCTTGGTCTTCGAGTTGGAATAGAACTGGCCGCCGCCGGGCACCAGCAGCGAGTAGAAAAAGGCCCGACCGGGAGAGCGATAGCTGTAGTTGAACACATCATCGGGCAGAGGGAAATCATCAAAGCCGGTACCGGCCAGCGTGTAGTCGGTGTACTCCCGCAGCAACTGATAGGTCTCCAGATCATTCGCCTGCAGATAGTCGCCGATTTCAGAATTCGATTTCTGATCGTCGGCCACCGCCATGCCGGTCAAGAGGCAGAAGACTAATGTTAAGGACCAGAACTTGACCATGAATTTATCCTCCAGTAAATACATAATTTCAGCGGATGATTGCAACTGAACAGTGCTCACGCGTACCGCCAGCGGTCTCCAACTGACAGAAGTAGACCCCGGAGGCGAAGCCGGAACAGTCCAATTGATACTCATTGTCCACCGCACCGAGTCCCTCGAACTCCGTTTCAAAGACGAGGTCCCCGGCCAGGTTGTAAAGTCTCAAGCTCACCCGGTTGTCATCCTGCAGCGCAAAACGAATCGTCGTCTCAGTCGCCGCCGGATTCGGGTAGTTGTAAAGGTAAGCTATTTCCGTATTGTATTGCGTTTCACCAGTCAGTTGGCGCGTAAATGAACCGAGATTAGCCGCACCACCATAGTTGCCCTGCCAGTCGATCTGCCTCGGCTCGGGGCTGTGGAAGGCATTTATTTCGCCTTCTTGCGAGAGTGTGAAGAGCACGGCGCCAGACGCAGAACTCGCGAACACCGGTGGGCTGCTGATCGTGCCACCGGCATCTTTCGGGAAGTAAGTCAATCTCTCGCCTCTCAGGTTGAAGCCCGCCAACTCGCCATTAGCGGTAGTGACAAAGACCTCCATACGGCCATCGCCATCGATATCCGCCAGTGTCGGAGTCGAGTTATTCTGGCCTGACGGAATATAGTGATTGAATGTAATCGGGAAATTCGCCACAGGTTCACCATTGTGACCATAGGCGTAAATCAGATTGTCACCACAAAAGACTATCTCGACCAAACCATCATCATCAAGATCGCCCAGAGCGGGCGCGGAGAAGATCGGTCCCCCAACGTTGAGTTCCAGCGGTTCGGTGAGATTGAATCGCAAGGTGCCGACGAGATAGACCTCGGCAGATTCATAACTGCCATCGTGATCGAAATCGGCAGCGGCCGCGCCGCGACGCTCTGTCGCTGCCTGGTGAACTGCCAGACGGAAGGAGCTTTGATCGTCAGTTAGTAGCCTCTCGGCGTTCTCAGCGAGTGTCTGATCGCCGAGCAGGTTGCCCTCGATGTCGAAGATCACCAGCGCACCGCCGGCGCTGACAATGCCGATCTCCCGGCCGGGCGAGTCGCTGTCGAAATCGGCGATCATCGGCGCCGAGCGAAAATCGGTGCGCCAGGTCGACTCGAAGAGCTTCAACGCCTCGCCGACATAACCCAGCGAAAAACTGGTAAAACAGGCAATGGTGTTGGTATTCGCCAGCACCGCGATCTCCGCGAAGCCGTCACCATCGAGATCGCCAATCGCGGCAGTTTCGGAAATTCGCTTGTTTTCGGAAACCCGCCCGAAGACCGCCAGGGTGTCGAAGACTTCGCCTTCACCATAGTAAGTCTCACGTTTAACCACTACCTCATCACCCTCACGCGGGGTAAAGAACGAGGTGCCATCAGCTTTGTAGGCGAGCAGAGACTTGTCCACCGCGGTGATCAGCTCATCCGAGCCATCACCATTCAGGTCGTATGAGATCAGCGGTTGCGCGTTGGGGCCGATATAGTGCGGCCAGCCGTTTACCCGGTCATCACTGGAGATATCGCAGGTCATCACGCGAAATGCCGCCGAGATATCGTCGATCGTGATTCCGGTATAGCCATTGTTGTTACCGGCGGTATTGGGATTGGTGTAGGGACCGAAATTCGAATTGCCGTTGATCTCGAACATATCGGCCTTGTCGCCATAGCCGGTGAAGTAGCTGCCACCGAAATCGATGATGCCGTCAGCCTCTTCCAGCGCGACGAAACGTCGATGATTATCCCAGCCGAACTGGTCGACCTCCTCGAAGGAATACCATTGCAGTTGGTTGTCAGCGAAATTGTCGACGCCGTCGCCATCGTAATCAAGGCGGGCCACTCGCTCATCGACATGCCAGATCAACATGCCGGAGCCCGGTATCAGGAAGTCATATTCGCGGTTGTTGTCACCCTGCCCCGCGACTGCCGAACGCGGCCAGAGGATAACATCGGTCAGGCTATCGGCCTGCACTGCGGTCGGGTCGCGACCATCGAGGTCGAGCTGACGATTCTCGATCAGGTAGTATTCCTCGGCATTGATCGGTACCAGCAGCACCTGCGCCAGGCTGGTGTCGATCTCGGCGGCCGCCACCTTGACATTGTTGCCGTCGGAAACTTCGACCACATCGACAAAGCCAAGGTAGGCGCGTGACCAGGCGCAGGGGAAGACCGGCATTACACCCTGCACGAAGACCGGCACCGTCTCGCCGAAATCGATATTGACACCGAGGCCATTGTTGTCCATCAGGGCAAAATCGCCGCACATCGTCAGGAAGGTGCGGGTGTCATAAAGGTCGATCAGACCCAACTGGTGGCCGAACTCATGCGCGAAAACGGCATTGAGTGCGATCACACGATTATCTTGAGAGGCGGTCTCCGGCATCAGCATGCCGTCGTAGATGATCGTGTGACCATCCTCGACGACGACCGGCAGTCCCAGTTTCACAAAGCCGGTATAAAGGTCTGAGGGCGTATCTGGCCCGAACGGCCAGCCAAGATTGTTCTGTTGGTCGGAGCCGGGGTGGAAAACTATGTATGCGTCATAGTTGTCCTGCCCGGCCGCCTCGTTGTAGAAGTCAATTCCGGGATCGGCGTCAGCCTTGAGCCAGGCATCAGACATAAACTCACCGAGACCATACTGGGGCGGCTGCGAGCCATAGTAGCCCATCGTCTCGTCGAGTTGGTAAGCGGAGTCACTTTCAACTGGATACAGCTCATACTCCAGCAGGACTCGACCATTGGAGACCACCCGCCAATACTCGGCTAAGGCGCGCAAGTGCGCTCTGAAGTAGTCGCTGTTGTGCGGCGTAGCATCGATCAGATGACCGTTCTGCACATAGAACGAGTCTTTGGGCGCAAGTTCGAAATTGCCGTTGCCGGTGGTCAACGTGTCACTTTCAGGGTCCTCTTTGACGAAGTTGACCTTGATCGCCAAAACCTTGATGATCTGCGGATTGTCGCCGTCGAGCGCCTGACGTGGCAGTCCATACTTGCCATCATATTCCAGATCAAGCAAGTTGCGGTCGGAGACGCCGAGATCGACACCATGCCGTGGCGGCTCAGTGACCGGCTCGGCGCGCTCGATCGTGAGCACCTTTGCCGGCGCGACACCGGCGAGCGCCAGACAGAGAAGTGTGGTTATGGCTACGAAATGTCTCATCTATCGCGCCTAGAGCCTCACGGTCAGTGAAGTACGCAGGGTATTGCCCAGCACATGCTGCTCCGAGGTCGGGATGTAGGCGAAGTCGATCCGGTACTTGTCCTTGAACTGCAGGCCGACGCCGACGGTGAGATACTTGCTCTCACCTTCGGTGTCGATATAGTAGCCGGAACGCAGCGCCAAAAGCGAACCATACCAGTATTCCAGACCTACGCTGGTGATGATTTCCTTGATCTCGGTTGAAAAGTCATCATTGAGAGTGGCCAACATCTTATTCGCTTCGCCAACCAAAGTCAGGCGGTTGTACGGCGAATCGAGTAACTTGTAGGCGATGCCGACCGCCAGATTACGGGGCAAGGGATCGGACTGCGCCGCGTCGATGTAGCTCATGTCCGGGCCGAGATTGGTCAGCGCGGCCCCAAGATTGAACTTCTTGCTGAAGTGGTAGATCACGCCGGCATCGACTGCGAATGAAGTGCCGCTGCCGCGACCGATTTCCGCGCCGGCGCCCTGATCGGCCAGCTTGCTGTAGATGATCCGCGCGGAAAGCCCGATCGCCATGTTGCGCGAGGCGCGAATTCCGTAGGAGAGGCTGAGCGCGCCATCAAACGAGCTGAAGGTCTCGAGAATCTCGGGATTGTTCTCACTGGTCCGGGCGATCTCACCGAAGGAGAGGAAGGTGATGTTGGCGCCCACCGTGCCCAGCCCGCCGACCGGCTGCACATAGGTGAAGAACTCGTAGTAAAGGTCCTCGGCCAGCTCCGGCAGCCATTTCGAGTGGGTGAAGGAGAACTCCTTCTTGCCATGCGCAAACACAATCACCCGGTCGGAGGTTGCAAACCAGAGTTCACCGGCGCTACCGACGATATCCTTGGTCGCCGTGTCATGCAGACCCTCATGGTAATAGCGTTCCCAGGTGCCGTCATTGTAAGAAAAGGTGCCATACAGAGAGGCGAAGTACATCCGTCCGCCATGGCGATAAACCTTGTTGATCGGGCTGCCGGCGGGATTGTCATACACGTAAACCACACGACCCTTCGGCAGCGTCCCGATCTGGATAGTGTTCTTGCGCTTGAGGATGCTGACGAATCCGGCAATCTTTTCCGGATCGCTGGTCTTCAGGTACTCCGATGCCAGTTCATCGATGGTCATGTCACGTTCCAGCACGATTGGCTTATAGCCGAAGCTACGCCAACCATCGCCGTCGAAGTACTTAATCCCCAGCTCAGTTCCGACCCAGAGGCCACCACTGTTGTCCACAGCCAGCGAGGTGATGTCACTCTCGAAGACTGAGCGGAAAGGCAGTCTAATCTGCACGCCAGCCTCCGGATTCTCATAGAACTCCGGATGCGCCATCTGAATGATCGACAACTGTTGTTCAATCGCTATCTGGTCCAGCGGCCCGTAGAATCTGGTGAGCACTGACTTGGCCGAATCGGTCACGCTGGTCGTGTAGACATGCTGGTTGAGCCAGGAGGTACCGTTGAAGTTGTACAGATCTCGATCAGACGCCGCCCAGGCGGAGTGTTCATTGAGCGCCAGGATGTGCTTGATCGGCCCCTCGATGATACCCTCGGCACGACCGTAAGAGGTCCACTGACTCTGCTCGTAACGCTTGACGCCGGTGTCGGTGCCGATCCAATAGCGGCCCCGCTTGACCGACTCGACGCAGTAGACCGGTTCATTCTCAACACCCGTCGACATCTTCTGCCAAGTGCGACCATTAAACTGATAAAGACCGGTGCTGGTGGCAACCAGGAGCAGTTTGCGATCCACTGCCACATCGTACAGCTCGCCCTGCAGGATCGCACTGAAAGGAACCTGGATTGGCTGGACCAGTTGGCTGCGAACCACCTTGCCGGCGGCAAAGAGCAATCGATCCAACTCCGCTTCGGTCAGCGTTGAGTCGGCATTACTCTGCCGGAAGGAGTTCGTCAACTCCTCAAGACGCGCATCGTCAATCAGACAATCAAGCCAGGCCTGATCGAAAACGTCGAGGCTCGCCAGCAATTCCTCACGGCTCTTGAATTCCGCCGGCAATGCGGCCTTGAATCTTGCCGTAAATTCCCGCAGCCCGTCACGCGAGATCGTGTTATTCGCCTGCGCCACGGTCTCCAGGCGCGAGAGTATCACTTCCTCATTGGAGGTGCCAAGCACCCGCGCAATCACTTCCTTAATCCCATCGCCCTTGTTGATAATCAATCCCTCGGCGCTGGCGGAGCTCATCCCATCCTGCCAACCGAGGCCGTCGAAGTGCTTCAGACCGAAATTGGTGATTGCCCAGACATCGTAGTGAGTGTAGTTGTCGTTGGGGACGCTGTTCTCGACTACGACGATCTTCTCGATACTCTCCTCCCACGGTACTTCCCAACTGCGCCACGTGGAAAGCAGCACCGGGTAGGGCACGCTGATCTCGCTAGGTCGCTGAGCCAGCTCGCAGGCCGTGGCCATTTGCTCCAGCGTACCGACCGCCGCCTCATCCACCAATCCACCTTCAATGAAGCTGGACGCCTGGACGGTGAAGGCATCGTAGCTGTTCAGATCGAGTCGGAGATCCTGCCAGAGCACCAGAATGTTCTCCAGCATCGCGTTCACCCGGTCGCCGAGCGCCGGCGAACTCTTAGTCGCTGCGAGCAGGTTTACCCGCATGTCGTTAATGTCCTCGAACGAGATACCGCTGTGCTGATAGCAGATTGCGCGAGTCGCGCGCTTGAACAACTCTTTGTCATCGACCCGGGCCAGCCGCGCCAGCGTAGTCAGAAAATCCCGGGCGGGGTCGATACTGATCGTCTCTGCATATCGCCACTCGCCATCGACGAAACGGCCCACCGAGTTGCCCTTGACCTGCCAGGACTGGTAGTTCTCCAGAAAGTCATCGGCCAACTTACCGTCCAGCGCCTTGCGGGCAAGGCTCTTGAGACGGCTGTCATCGGAGAGCTTAAACTGATACCAGCTATCGGCCAGCGGATACTCTCCCAGACCGGCAGGGTTCCAGTGGGTAGCGGAGGCATCATCGGCAACCGCCACAAAGGCCTCGCCCATACCGGCACTACGCGCTCCCGGCGCAATCCGCAGGAAGAGCACGGCCGCATCACTGACCGCAAACGCTGCCTCGGCGGTTATGAACAATAGACACCCAAGCAGAGCCAGGGTAAACTGGGTAATTCGCATCTGTGGAACTCCTCTATAATCTCTCATACTAAAATTCTACTTCATTATGATAAGCTTTTCATTCGCCGTCACTTTGTTATCGTCAACATCGACGCCGCTGTCAAGAGTCTGTGCCGATAACTGGAAGATATAGACACCGTTAGCCGGTCGGTCGCCATCTGCGTCATAGCCGGACCAGTGAATTCCGCCATGATAGCCGGCAGTCCTCGGTAATCCTTCCTGCACATAGATTTCCAAACCCGAGAGCGTGAAAATCTTCAGCGCTACCTCGTTCGCGGTACGCGATAGATAATACGAAAATTCACAGCTTTCCTGCACCGGATTGGGATAGCAGAGCAGCTCGCTGATCTCCAAACCAGCCTGCTCGCCGATGTTGAACGCGAGCTCTAGCTGGCTGGAATTGTTTGCCGAGTCCCAGGCCTTGACTTTCAGTGTGTGCGGTCCGGTCGTCAGTCCCGGCAACTTCATTGTCGCCACGCCCGCCTGATAGCTGCCCGGATTGTAGCTGAAATCCTCATTCAGGACATACGTCAGTGCCGGGTCGTCGTCGATCAACAGATCAATGGTGTGACCGATTTCGCCGGAGAGGTTAATTCCCAGCGAGTCGAACAACTCCAGTGTCACCTCAGTTCCGGAACTGACATTTGCGCCGTCGGCGAGATTGGGATCACCCGCGAAGTAGGCGATAATCTCCGGGCCGGTGGTGTCGGTCACCTCGGTATTGATTCCCCCAATTGCAATAGGATAGATGTAACCGGCAGCACCGGTGACACCATCGGACGCATAGCCACTAATGCGGGCTTTCCGACCGCCATAAGTGATGTCTTTCGGTACTACAAACTTCAGTTCAAATTCTCCGGCAGTGACCGCCACCTTGCCGCGATACACAGCCGGACCATATTCGGAATAGGTCACCGAATCGGTGAAGGGCGGGAACTGAAACACCCGTTCCCGTTCATTGTCAAGAACACTGATATCTACGGTGCCGTCGAATTCGCTTTGCAATACACCATTCGGGTCTCTAACCGCGCCGGCCAGCTCGGTAACCGTGAGCGCGACCAGCGAGTCGGGGGAGAAGGTCGCGAAATCGATCTTCAGCGGCGCGAAACCGAGTCTGGTTAAGGGATCGCCGATATAGATATATTTTCGATCATTGGTCTGCTGACCCAGGTTCTGGCGCACCAGTTTGGCGACATAGGTCGCTTCGGCAACGGTGAAGTCATAGTCGCCGAGCAGATAGTAGAAAGCGGTTTTGTTGAACTCAGCATTGGGTCGAGAATAGACCAGCCGGGTCGCCGAAACCGTACCGATCGCGCCACCGGCCGCATAGCTGAGAAAATCCTCCGCCATACCTTCGAGCAACGGATCATCGAAAAAGCCAATCGAACAGGAGGCATTGAATATCAGAGGCAGCTTGTCGCGGTTGGAGAGCCGGGGGATGTCCTGGGTGCGACGGAAAATGCGCTCATCCGCCCAGACATTGGGATTGCCGTGGCCGACATAGTTGACGATCAGCGTGCCGGAGTTGATATTGCGAATGATCGCTTCGCGCACCTCCGGCTTTTCACCGCCAGTACCAAAGGGATAATCCACCGCATAGATCTTGTCCAGGTCGAATTGCGCGGGGATGTAGACATCCGCCAGTCGCTCTGAGTCCTCAGTGTGTTGACGCTCCGGCAGCGAGTTGGAATGGTTCTCATCATCGGCGATCAGGGTGATTCGATTGCGCCAATTACCGAAATTCTCTCCCGCTTCATAGCTTTTCATTTTCTCCGCCACCACCGTGAATTCGGCCGCCGAACTGACCGGCCA